>NZ_JBBEBZ010000157.1:4547-15515 GCF_040882075.1 Nitriliruptor sp. | reverse complement strand
CGCCCGGCGAGGTCGCGCCCGGCGAGGTCGCGCCCGGCGAGGTCGCGCCCAGCGAGGTCGCGCCCAGCGAGGTCCCGCCCGACGCCGATGCCCACGACGGGGACGTCTCGTGAGGATCGACGTCCTGACCATCTTCCCCGGGTGGTTCGAGGGTCCCCTCACGACCTCGCTGCTCGGCAAGGCGGCGGCCGACGGCACCCTCGACGTGCGCGTCCACGACCTGCGCGACTGGACCACCGACCGCCACCGGACCGTCGACGACGCGCCCTATGGGGGTGGCGCCGGCATGGTCATGCGGGCCGACGTGTGGATCAACGCCGCCGAGGCGGTCTGGAACGACCTGCCGCCCGAGGCCACCGCAGGACGCACCGGCCCGCCTGAGGGACTCGCCCACGTCGCGGGAGGCCCACGGCCGCGGACGGTCCTGCTGACGCCTCGTGGGCGGCCGCTGACCCAGGCGCTCGCGCGCGAGCTCGCCGCCGAGGACCGGCTCGTGCTGTGCTGCGGCCGCTACGAGGGCATCGACGAACGCGCCCACGAGCTGGTTGCCACCGACGAGGTCTCGGTCGGCGACTACGTGGTGTTCGGCGGGGAGGTCGCGGCTGCGGTGGTGATCGAGGCGGTGACCCGGCACGTCCCCGGGGTGATGGGCAACGCCGCGTCGCCGGTCGACGAATCGTTCAGCGAACGGCTGGACACCGGAGAGCAGCTGCTCGAGCACCCGCAGTACACCCGGCCGTCGCAGGTCCGCGGCCACGGCGTCCCCGAGGTGCTGACCTCGGGCGACCACGGGGCGGTGGGCCGTTGGCGTCACGATCAGGCACGCGAACTCACCGAGCGACGGCGTCCCGACCTGCGCTGACGCTCGATCCGACCGTGGGCGCTGTCGCGGCGTGTGGCGTCAGCACCCGGCCGCGAACCGGTAGGCGCGACACACCTCGGTCAGGTGGTCGTCGGTCAGCGTGACGATCCGCGTCTCCAAGCGGTCGCGACGCAGGGTGAAGAGGTTGTCGAAGTTGGCAGCACAGTGCTGTGGCAACCCATCGTCGGGACCCAGGGCGACCTCGGTCGGGATGCCGCGGACCGTGGAGGTGACCGGAGCGACCAGGACCGAGTGCAAGCGTGCGATGAAGCGCTCCCGGGTCAGCACCAGCACGGGGCGGACCTTGTCACCAGGTACGTCAGCCCACCACACCTCCCCGCGGTGCGGTCGTGGCGGCGTCACGCGGTTTCCCACGGCACGTCGGTGAGATCGACCGGCGTCGCCCCGGGCAGGTCGACCTCCAGTTCGCGCCGGTACCCCTCGATCCAACGGCTCTCGAGTTCGCGCTCGACGAGTGCCGCCAGACCGCGTTCGATCAGCTCGGAGAGGTTGCTGCTACCGGTCACCGCCTTGGCCTGTTCGATCCGCTCCGCGGAGACCGTCGCCGAGATCTTCCTCTTCGCCATCCTGATCATCCTACCCTCGGTAGGGACGAACGTACCCGAACCCCGGGGGGACGGACGGTCGCACACGCGATGATGAGGTCTGACAGCGCGGCGTGCGTCCGCTCCGCTGCCGCGGGTTGTCGCACGCGCGGGCGCGCCGTATCCTCCCGAGCCGCAGCGTCCCGCGCGTTCTCCCGCGCCCGCGCACTGCGCGGCGCACCTCCACCTCGAGGCCCCGCTCTTTGCCGGTCGTGCTGCGCCGCCCGAGCTGGACCCGCCAGCGCTGCGCCCCACCCGCCCGACTCGGGAAGCTGAAGACGTATGAACAAGGTCGATCTCGTCGAGAAGGCGCAGCTGCGCGACGACGTTCCGGAGTTCTGGCCCGGTGACACCGTCAAGGTGCACGTGCGGGTCATCGAGGGGACGCGCTCGCGCATCCAGGTGTTCGAGGGTGTCGTGATCGCCCGCAAGGGCGCCGGCGTCCGCGAGACCTTCGTGGTCCGCAAGATCTCCTTCGGCGTCGGGGTGGAGCGGACCTTCCCGGTCCACAGCCCGGTGCTGGAGCAGATCGAGGTCGTGCGTCGGGGCAAGGTGCGTCGCGCCAAGCTCTACTACCTGCGCGACCGTGTGGGCAAGAAGGCTCGTATCAAGGAGAAGCGCGAGGCCCGCTGACGACCGAGGAGCTCGCTCCGTGGCCGATGGCGACCACCTCTGGACGTCCTCCGACGCTGGCGCGGCGGAGGACGTCGGCGCGTCCGCGGACGCATCGGGCGACGACGGACGTGATACCTCGAGCGGGTCGTTCCTGCGGGAACTTCCGGTGCTGCTCCTGGTGGCGTTCGTGCTGGCGTTCCTGCTGCGCACCTTCGTCCTACAGGTGTTCTTCATCCCGTCGGCGTCGATGGAACCGACCCTGACCGTCGACGACCGCATGGTGGTCGAGAAGATCACCTACCGGTTCCGCGAGCCGGAACGCGGTGAGATCGTGGTGTTCGAGGGCGAGACCGAGTCGGTCCCCCGAGATGAGGGCACGGCCACCAGTCTCGTCCGCGGCGTCGGGCAGTTCCTCGGTGTCGTCCCCGCCAGCGCCCGCGACTTCGTCAAGCGGGTCATCGGCCTGCCGGGTGACGAGATCCGCATCGACGGTGGTGAGGTGTTCGTCAACGGGGTCGCCCTCGACGAGCCCTACAAGGTCGAGGAGGACACCGACTACGGCCCGGTGATCGTCCCCGACGACCGCCTGTTCTTCCTCGGCGACAACCGGCCGAACTCCTCCGATTCGCGTCGGTCGCTCGGGTTCGTCGAGCGCGACAACGTCGTCGGCCGTGCCGTGATCATCCTCTTCCCCGTCGACCACTTCGGGATGCTCACCGGCGTGGAGTACGTGGACGTCCCCGACGCGCAGGTGCCCGCCCCCGATGCGCAAGAGGTGCCGGACGCCGACGAGGTCGGCGAGTCGGTCAACTCGCTCGGTCGGTCACGCGCGGCTGGCTGACCGGACCTCTGGCGGCCCCTCGCTGAGCGACGTGGACCCCGGGTCGGACGCGGTCTCCGGGTCGGACGCGGTCTCTGGGTCGGTGGCGAACAGCCGCCCCTGACGCAGCGCAGCGATCGGGGCCCACGAGTGCCGGTGCAACGTGCAGGGGCCGAGCTCGCGGAGGGCCCGACGGTGCGACGGTGACGGGTAGCCCTTGTTCGACGCGAACCCGTACCCCGGGTGCTCCGGGTCCCACGTCGCGAGCATGGCGTCGCGCGTCACCTTCGCCGCGATCGACGCGGCCGCGATCGACGTCGATCGGCCGTCGCCGCGGATCAGCAGCTCGTTGTGCGTCCCGTAGCCGGCCAGGAAGTCCCAGTTGCCGTCCAGCAGCAGCACGTCCGGTCGGACCGGCAACGCATCGACGGCCCGTCTGGCGGCCAGGCGCCGCGCGTCGCTGAGGCCGAGCTCGTCGATCTCGGTGTTGCTCGCGTGGCCGATGCCGACGCCGAGCGCGAACCCGGTGATGCGCGTCGCGAGGTGCTCACGAGCGGCCGGCGTCAGCACCTTGGAGTCCCGGAGCTTGTACATCCGACGGTCGCTCGGCAGGACGACGGCTCCGACGGTGACGGGACCCGCCCAGGCGCCGCACCCGACCTCGTCGACGCCGGCCACGACCGCGCCGGCGTCCCAGTGCGGCCGTTCAGCGCGGATCCCGGGGACGGGAACGCGACGCCGTCGCACACGTGGTGCAGCGGTGCTCGGAGCGGAGGTGTCGGCCATCGCGGGGGACCGTACCGTCGGCCCTCCACACGCCGGTGCCGCCCCCGGGAGCGGGCGCGGCGAGCGCTACCCTCGCGCGTCACGCGGGCGTCCCGTCCGGCCGTCCGCACCCCACCGACAGGGCAGCGCCGCGTGAACCCCGACGAGCTCGACGAGTACGAGACCGACCTCGAGCTCTCGCTCTACCGCGAGTACCGCGACGTGGTCCGGCTCTACCGGTACGTGGTCGAGACCGAGCGCCGCTTCTACCTCTGCAACGAGGTCGAGGTGACCCCGCACGAGGGATCGGACCTCTGGTTCGAGCTCCGTCTCAAGGACGCGTGGGTGTGGGACATGTACCGGCCCGCCCGGTTCCTCAAGGACGTGCGCGTCCTGACCTTCCGTGACGTGAACGTGGAGGAGCTGACGCACGACGACGCGGACCTGCCCGATTTCCTGGAGCGATGACCGGTGGGCTTCAACGCGACGCGACGCTACCGCGACGACAAGCGCAACGACATCTGGCTGCTGGTCGCCGCCGTGGTGATCCTCGGCGCCGGACTGCTGTGGGGCTTCGGCGTCATCTGATACCGCTGTCCACAGGCGCAGCAGGACCGGATCCGAGGTGACGCTGGCGGGCTCGTACCGTCCGAGCCATGGACACCCTGACCTGCCACCCCTGCCCCCTCGACGCCGCTGAACTGGCTCGTGCCGGGCGTGACGACCCGGCCACGGGGGCGCTCGGCGAGGAGCTGGCCGCACGCCACCTCGTCGCCGACGGCTGTGACCTCGTGGCCCGCAACTGGCGCCTGTACGCGGGTGAACTGCGCGGCGAGCTCGACCTGATCGGCGTCGACACGGCGGAGGGTTGCGTCGTGGTGTGCGAGGTCAAGGCCCGACGTGACGCGTCCCGGTTCGGTGGTGCGCTGTCGGCTGTGCCGCCGCGGAAGGCCGCCAAGATCCGGGCGCTGACGGCCGCGTTCCTGCGCGAGGCGCGCCTGCCCTACCCGCGCGTCCGGCTCGACGTGATCGCGGTCGACCTCGGACGCGACCCGGTCCTGCACCACGTCCTGGCGGCCCTCTGATGGCGGGGTCGCGGTGAGCCGCCCCGTCGCCACCGTCCACGCCGTCGCCCTCGTCGGGCTCGATCCCCGTCCCGTCCGGGTCGAGGCGGTGTGCACGTCGGGCCTGCCGACCACGCGCCTGATCGGGCTGCCGGACAGCTCCGTCCGCGAAGCCGCCGATCGCGTCCGGACCGGGGCGTTGCGCAGCGGCGCGACCTGGCCCAAGGACAAGCTGGTGGTCAACCTCGCCCCAGCCGACCTCCCGAAGGTGGGTACGAGCTTCGACCTGGCCATCGCGTGCGCCGTCCTCGCCGCCTCCGGACAGGTGCCCGTCGAGGCGCTCGACGGGCTGTGGGCGGTCGGTGAGGTGGGCCTCGACGGGACCGTGCGGGCGGTCCCCGGGGTGCTCCCGGCCGCGGCAGGAGCGAGGCAGCACGGGGCCCGGACGCTCCTCGTCCCGGACGCGGCGGGATCGGAAGCCGCGCTCGTCGACGGGCTGCGGGTGGTACCGGTCAGCGACCTCGCGGAGGTCGTCGCGGTCCTCCTCGAACAGGCGCCGGCACGACGTGCCCTGCCGATGCCGCCGGTCGAGACGGTCGTGGTCGACGACCTCCGGGACGTGCGTGGCCAAGCGGTGGCACGTCGGGCCGTCGAGCTCGCGGCAGCGGGCGGCCACCACCTGCTCATGGCGGGACCACCCGGCTGCGGCAAGACGATGCTGGCGCGACGGCTCCACGGCCTGCTGCCGTTGCTCGAGGTGGACCAGGCGCTCGAGGTCGCGGCGGTGCACTCCCTGGCGGGGGAGCGGCGGCCGGACGAACCGCTCTCGTTGACCCCACCGATGCGTGAACCGCACCACACCGTGTCCGGCGCGGGACTCATCGGCGGCGGGACCGGGATCCCGCGCCCGGGCGAGCTGGCCCTCGCCAACCACGGGGTGCTGCTGCTCGACGAGCTGCTCGAGACGCCGCGGTGGGTGCTCGACGCGCTCCGGCAACCGCTCGAACGGGGCGAGGTGATCATCACCCGGTCGCGCGCGACGGTCCGCTACCCGGCATCGGTGCTCCTGGTCGCGGCCACCAACCCCTGCCCCTGCGGGCACCTCGGCAGCCCGACCCGGGCGTGCACCTGCCGGCCCGACCGGGTCGAGCGTTACCGGGCTCGGCTGTCGGGACCGCTGCTGGACCGGCTCGACGTCCAGGTCGAGCTCCGTCCCGTGGACCGGGACCGGCTGGTCGGACCCGCCGACGGCGAGGACACGGCCACGGTCGCGGCGCGCGTGCGAGCAGCCCGGGACCTGGCGGCCGAACGGTGGGGGCCAGGCCGGCTCGTCCGCGACGCCCCGGCCGAACAGGTGCGCACCTCGGTGACCGCCTCGGCCCTCCGCGCGCTGGCCACGGCCATCGAGCAGCTCGGGCTGTCCGCCCGTGGGTTCGACCGGTGCCTGCGCGTCGCGCGGACCGTCGCCGACCTCGAGGGTGTCGACGCGGTGCGGACCGACCACGTCGAGGAGGCGGTCGCCTACCGCCTCCCGGACGTGGTGGCCGTCCCGTGACCGCCGACCTGCGTCGTCGGGTCACCCGACTGGCCGGACCCGACGTGGACCCGGACCGCCTCGCGGGGACCCTGGCCTGGGTCGTCGACCCGGCCCGGACGCTCGCCGGGCTCCGGCACGCGGTCGACCAGCAGCGCGCCGGAACGGACGTGGCGGGTGCGCTCGACGCGGTGCTGCGGCCGCCCGCCGACCACCTGGTCGCGGCCATCGCGGAGCTCGTCGGCACCTGGCTCGACCTCGGTGTCCAGGTCGCGACGGTCGGGGACGACGCCTACCCGGCGGGCTGTCGCGCGGGCTGGCCGCACGTCGACGCCCCACCCCTGTTGGCCTGGCGTGGACGGCCCCCCGGCGACGGGCCCACCGTGGCGATCGTCGGAGCGCGTCGAGCGACGGGGTACGGCACGGGCGTCGCGGCCTGGCTGGCCAGCGCCGTCGCTGACGCCGGTGCGTGCGTGGTGTCCGGGGGCGCGGTCGGGATCGACGCGGCCGCCCACCTCGCCGCGCTCGAGGCTCCGGGTGGGACCACCGTCGTGCTCGGCTGCGGGCACGCGGTCCGCTACCCGCGGCCGCACGCCGGTCCGGGCGGCCTGTTCGACCGGATCGTCGACCACGGCGGGACCGTCCTGTCCGAGCAGCTCCCGCACGCGCCGGCCGCCCCGTTCAACGTTCGGGCACGCAACCGGATCGTGGCTGGCCTCGCCGACGTCGTCGTGGTCGTCGAGGGAGGAGCCCGTTCCGGCGCCCTCGTCACCGCCACCGAGGCCGCCGAGCGGGGGACCCCCGTCCTCGCGGTCCCAGGGGACGTCCGCGCGCCCGGATCGGTGGCGCCGCACCGGCTGCTCGCCGAGGGCGCGGGTCCCTGCACCAGCCCGAGCGATGTGCTCGGTCTCCTCGGCGGCGCGACCGTGGAGTCCCCGACCGGGTCGGGCTCCGAGCGGTCGAGCGACGTGTCGGTATCGGTCCTGCCCGCGGACGTGCACGCCGAACTGGTCGCTGCGTGGCCCCGACCGCTGCTGGTGGACGATCTGGCGGCTCGGACCGGACGTCCGGCGGCGGTCCTGCTCGGGGCGCTCACCCGGGCGCGCGTCGCCGGGGAGACGGCAGATGACGCCTCCGGGATCAGGCTGCGCCGCGCGCCGCGCTGACGCCGTCCCGCGGGTAGCGGGCGTACGAGACACGACGGTCGCAGGCCCCGAGGAGTTCCCGACGCGCGGTCATCGACCGTCACCTCGAGAGCGCGCCGCAGGCGGCCGACGGAGACCGAGCGACCTGGCCGAACGGCCCCCGGCCGCCGCCAGCTCTCGAACGGGGATCCGTTGCAGTTCCGTCGCCGCTCTGCCTTCGTCCTGATCACCGCACTGACCGCGTTGACCGTCGTGCCCGTCGCCCCATCGTTCGCCACCGAGGTCGCCCCACCGGCGACGGTGACCGCGACGGCCGATGCGCTCCCGGAGGCGACCGAGCCCGAGGTGCCCGCCGTCTCCGCGGGGCTCGCGTCGGCTGAGGAGCCAGCTGCCACCGACATCGTGGCGACCGGCGTCACCTTCTCCACCATCGGCTTCCGCCTCCCCGACGGGGTCGACGAGATCCGGATCCGCACCCGGGCCACCGATGGCGCCTGGGGGGAGTGGCTCGACGTCGAACGTGTCTCGCCCGACCTCGACGGACCGGACGCCGGCTCCGCGAACGAGGTCGCGGAGGGATCTGACCTCAGCGAACCGGCGTGGGTCGGCCCCTCCGACGCCTTCCAGATCGCGCTCGATGCTGCGCCCGCCGCCGACCCCACCGCGGCGATCGACGCCATCGAGGCCGAGCTCATCGACACCCTCGGCGAGAACGAGGGGCTGGTGAGCAAGGCGGTCCGCCTGCTCACCCCCCGACCCGTCGTCGCCCCGGCTCAGGCCGCCGTCGGACGTCCCGCCATCATCTCGCGTGCCGGCTGGGGAGCCGACGAGTCGTGGCGGACCTGGTCGACCTCGTACCGCACACCGACCTTCGCCGTGCTGCACCACACCGCCGGCTCGAACAGCTACACCAAGGCCCAGTCCGCAGCGGTCGTGCGCGGCATCTACAGCTACCACGCGCGCACCCTCGGATGGGGCGACGTCGGTTACAACGTGATGGTCGACAAGTTCGGGCAGGTGTTCGAGGGGCGCGCCGGCGGCCTCGAACGGGGTGCTATCGGCGCCCACGCCAAGGGGTTCAACACCGGCTCGTTCGGCGTGTCGGTGCTGGGCAACTACGACACCGCCGACGTCCCCGCTGCAGCCGTCGAGGCCGTGGCCCGCGTGACGGCCTGGAAGTACGACATCCACGGCATCTCGGCCTCCGCGTCGCGGACGATGTCGGTGGGCGGCCGCACCATCAACACCCTCACCGCCCACCGCAACGTCGGGTCCACCGCCTGCCCCGGCCGGTACCTGTACGCCAAGATGGGGTCGATCCGCAGCCGCGTCGCGACGCTCGTCGGGTCCGGTTCGAGCAGCGCTCCGACCACCCCCCCGACCCGCTTCCAGGACGTGCCCCGTAGCCACACCCACTACGCCACGATCGAGACCGCAGCGCAGCGAGCGCTGACCACCGGGTGCACGACGGCGCAGTTCTGCCCGGGTACCGGCGTGACCCGGGCGCAGATGGCCACGTTCCTCGTGAAGGCGGCCAGCATCCCACCTGCGGCGACGACCTCGAGCTTCCGCGACGTGTCCGGTGTCCACGCAGCCTCGATCTCGGCGCTGTCGGCGGCGGGGATCACCTCGGGGTGTTCGTCGACGCGCTACTGCCCGAACGAGGTGGTCACCCGTGCGCAGGCAGCCAGCCTCATCACGTCGACGTTCGAGATCCCGCACGCGCGACCCCGGTTCTCCGACGTGAGCCGGTGGTCGACCCACGGTGGTGCCATCGGTGGCCTCGCCGAGGCGGGGGTGGCCAGCGGGTACAGCGACGGGACCTTCCAGCCGCGCTCCGAGGTGTCGCGGGCCGCCATGGCCACGATGCTCGTCCGTGCCCAGAACCAGCGCTGACGTGCCGCTCACTCCCGCGGAGGAGATCACCGTGACCGAGCCGATCACCGAACCCAGGCCCGTGTGGGCCACCGTCCCGGCCGCTCCCGCTCACCGGCGTGTTCGCCGCTACGCGGTGGCCGTGATCGCTCTCAGCCTCGGGTTGCAGGCGTGCGGCGGGGCACCGCCGGTCGAGGTCGACGCCGCGCCGGCGGGTGCGCCGACGGGTACGCCGACGGAGGTCGACACGGTGCCCGTTGGAGCGGAGCGCGAGCGCGGTCCCCGGCCGGAGCGTGCGATCCCGCCACCTCCGGACGCGACCGAGGAGCCGGAAGCGCAGGAGCCTTCATCGGGTGGGTCGCAGGAGTCGCCGCCCCGATCGGATCCGCCGCCGCCCGACCTGGTCGTCGGTGAGGATGGGTGTGTCACCGACCGCACGACCGGCCTCGTCGTGACCTGCCACGACGACGCCGCTGGACCGGACGAGCCCACGACCCCGTGAGGCGCGTTCGCGGACGGTGACCGGACGGGACGGATCGACGGTGTGCACCGCGGAGGCCGGGCGGCGAGGCTGCGGGCTCCCACCTGCGGAGCTGCCGTGCCCAACGCCGATGCGCCGGACCGTCCTCCGGGTCCACCACCCGAGGTCGACGTGCTCGTCGTCGGCGGAGGCCCCGCGGGGCTCAGCGCCGCGACGTGGCTCGGCCGTCACCGTCGCCGCACGTTGGTGGTGGACGCCGGGCGACACCGCAACCGTGCCACCGAGGCGATCCACGGCATGCTCGGCCGGGACCCGGCCTCTCCGGCCGAGCTGCGGGCCGACGCCCTGCGTGACCTCGCCGGCTACCCCCACGTCGAGGTCCGCGACGGCGAGGTCCGGGGCATCGAGCCCGACGGCGAACGTTTCCGCGCCGACGTCGACGGTGCGCCGGTCCTCGCCAGTCGCGTGGTGCTCGCCACGGGTGTCCGTGACCGCTTCCCCGCGATCGACGGCTTCGACGAGCACTACGGGGCGGGCGTCCAGCACTGCCCGACCTGCGAGGGTTTCGAGACCCGCGACCGTCCGGTCGTCGTCCTCGGGTGGGGAGCGCACGTGCCGGCGTACGCCGTCGAGCTGTTGGACTGGGCCAGCGAGGTCGCGATCGTCTCCCACGGCGCCGTCCCCCAGCTGGACGACGACCAGCTCGACCGGTTGCGCGAGCTCGGGATCGAGCTCATCGACGACCGGGTCGAAGCGCTGATCGGCGAACGCGGCGCGCTTCGAGCCGTCCGCTGCTCGGACGGTCGTGAGGTGCCCGCGGCGATGGTGTTCTTCTCCATCGGTCACGACGCGACCGTCGAGCTCACCACCGCGCTCGGCTGCGAGCTGACCCACGAGGGCGTCATCGCCGTCGACGAACGGCAACAGACGACCGTCCCCGGCGTGTTCGCGGCGGGCGACGTCACCCCGGGGATGCAGCTGGTGAACGTCGCCATCGGCGAGGGGACGGTCGCCGGGGTGGCCTGCGCCGAGTCGCTCCACGGCGTCTCGCCGGCCCCCGGTGCGCCTCCAGCAGCGCCGCCGGTCGAGGACCTCGCCCCCGCGGAGTGATGGCGCGAGGCACCGGAACCGCCGTGCGTCGGGCGCACCGGGGGCTCAGGTGGGCCTCCCCACCACCCGATGTCCTCGGTGAGTTCCCGACG
>NZ_JBBEBZ010000157.1:0-4447 GCF_040882075.1 Nitriliruptor sp. | reverse complement strand
CTGAGGGACGCGGAGCGGCGAGGCGACCTGCCGGGTGCCGTCGCTCGCACCGCCGGGCAGGGGTTCTCCGACGTGGGACCGGACCACCCCCACATCGACGGCATCACCTACGTGGACGTCGAAGCGATCACCTCCGGGTGCGGCGGCTGGGCCTACTGTCCGGACCGCGACGTCACGCGCGGCCAGATGGCGACCTTCCTCACCAAGGCGCTCGGTCTCCCCGCCGGAGGCGACGCCGGCTTCAGCGACGTCCGCGGCCACACCCACGAGGCCGGGATCCGGGCCGTGGTGGCGGCCGGGATCGCCCGGGGCGTCGAGGACGACCGTTTCGCGCCCGACGCGCCGGTTCGCCGCGACCAGATGGCCAGCTTCCTGAACGCGGCTCTCGACCTGCCCGCCGGTGAGACGACCTTCGGCGACGTCTCGGCGGACTCGGTCCACCGCGCCGCGATCAGCGCCGTCGCGGACGCCGGGATCACGCTCGGCATCGGCGACGGCAACTTCGGGCCGGCCCTGCCGGTCTCTCGGGCACAGATGGCGACCTTCCTGCTGCGTGCGACGGAGACGCGCTGACCACACCGGGCAACAGTCGTCACGGCTGCCACGCGCACCACGACGCTTGACAGCAGGTGACCGGAGCACCAGGCTCCGGAGCGTGCCGATCGAGGGAAGTGCCGGGTCGCGGGCCGTGGTGCCCGCGGGTGATGACGCGCCACCAGGGGTGGACGCGACGTCCGGGTCCGTCGGTCCGCGGCAGCTGCCCCCGGCGTGGCAGGCGGCCATCGACGCGTTCGTGGAGCACCTCGAGCTCGAACGCGGCCGACGCGAGAACACCGTCGCGGCCTACCGCCGGGACGCGACCGACCTCGCCCGGACGCTCGCCGCGTGGGGGATCGAGCACCCCGCCGAGGTGGAGCTGCTGACCCTGCGTCGCTACCTCGCCGACCTCTCCGAACGTGGGTACGCCCGCGCCACCCTCTCGCGTCGCGTGGCCACGATGCGGACCTGGAGCACCTTCCTGCTCGATCGGGGGGTCATCACCGTCGACGTCGCCTCCCGGCTGCGCAGCCCCGCTCCCGGGCGCCACCTGCCGCGGGTGCTGCGGGTGGACGAGGTGGAACGGCTGCTGGCCGCGCCCGACGCGGGCACCGCGATCGGGCGTCGCGACCGGGCGCTGCTCGAGCTGCTCTACGCCGCCGCGGCCCGTATCGGTGAGGTCTGTGGGCTCGACGTGGCGGAGCTCGACCTCCCGCAGCGTCAGGTCCGCCTCGACGGCAAGGGCGGCACCCAGCGGATCGTGCCGCTCGGTGACCCGGCCGTCGACGCGCTGCGGACCTACCTCGCGCTCGCGCGCCCGGAACTCCAGGCGGCCGCTGCCTCGGGTCGCGAGACCGCCGCGGCGGTGTTCCTCGGGGTCCGGGGTGGGCGGCTCGGGACCCGCGATGCACGCACGGCGGTCGAACGTGCCGCGACCGCAGCCGGTGTCGGCCACGTCACCCCGCACACGTTGCGACACACCGCCGCGACCCACCTGCTCGAGGGCGGCGCCGATGTCCGCCAGGTCCAGGAGGTCCTCGGCCACCGGTCGCTGGCGACCACGCAGCGCTACACCCACCTGTCCCGTGGCCGGCTCCGCGAGATCCACGCCGCGGCACACCCGCGAGCACGCAGAGGTCCAGGCGACTCCGGTGGCAGCTAGCATGCCTCCGGCACCGGAACGCCGCGCATCGGTCGCCGAACCATCGCGAGCGTGGACGGGAGGTGGCGTGGATCAGGACGTCCAGGAGCTCTGGCACCGCTACGCACGGACGCCCGAAAGCGCCACCCGCGAGCAGCTCATCCTGCACTACGCGCCACTGGTCAAGTACGTGGCCGGACGCGTCGCGGTCGGGATGCCGGCCAACGTCGAGCACGCCGATCTGGTCTCGTACGGCATCTTCGGTCTGATGGACGCCATCGAGAAGTTCGACGTCTTCAAGGGCTTCAAGTTCGAGACCTACGCCATCACGCGCATCCGCGGTGCCATCATCGACGAGCTCCGGTCGGTCGACTGGGTGCCGCGGTCGGTGCGGGCCAAGGCCCGCAAGCTCGAAGCCGCGGTCCAGAAGCTCGAGTCGCAGCTGCGCCGCAGCCCCACCGAGGAGGAGCTGGCCGCCGAGCTCGATTGGACCGTCGACGAGCTCCAGGAGTCGCTCGCCAAGGTCTCGATGACCTCCATGGCCGCGCTCGACGAGGTCCTCGACGTCGGTGAGGGTGACCGCATCTCGCTCGTGGACACCCTCCAGGACATCAGCACCGTGCTGCCCGAGGACTCCTACGACGAGCTCGAGACCAAGGACCTGCTGCGCCACGCCATCACCCGGCTGACCGAGCGCGAGCAGACCGTGCTCGGTCTGTACTACTTCGAGGGCATGACCCTCTCCCAGATCGGGGACGTGCTCGGCGTCACCGAATCGAGGATCTGCCAGATCCACACCAAGGCGGTCCTGTCGTTGCGCGCCAAGCTGGTCGCTCAGCAGGCCTGAGCCGGTCCCGGGGGACCGGACCGAGCTCGGTGGCCATCCACAGGCGGAGGTGGCTCGGGTGTGGACGCCGTCGACCGGAGCCGTAGCGTCATCGGCGTCGGTCGCTACTCCCCGGGGGCGGGGAACGGTCCAGCCCGTGCGTCTCCTCACCGTCGTCCTGCTCCTGGTGCTGCTCGGCCCGCCACCAGCGTCCGCTGCTGCGGTCGACGCGGCACCCGCGAGCACCGTCCGCTACGAGCCGCCGGTCCCGGGTGCGGTGCTCCGTGGGTTCGCTGATCCCGAGCACGCCTACGCGCCGGGTCACCGGGGGGTCGATCTCGCCGCTGACCACGGCGCCCCGGTGGCGTCCGCTGCGGCTGGGGAGGTGACCTTCGCGGGCACGGTCGCGGGACGTCGGTGGGTCACCGTCGCCCACGCCGACGGCGTGCGCACCAGCTACGGCCACCTCGCTGCCGTGCACGTGGCGACGGGGACGGCGGTCGCCCGGGGCCAGGTCCTGGGGGCCGCCACGGGCAGCAACGGGGACGACCCGTTGCGTCCCGAGCCCGGCCTGCACTGGAGCGCCAGGCGTGGCGAGGTCTACCTCGACCCGCTGTCGCTGCTCGGCGGGCTCCCCCGACCGACGCTGGTCGGGCCCGGGGGCTGGCGTGGGAGCCACCTCGTGGTCCAGCCGTACGCGCCGTACGAGGGCGGCAGCCGGTTCGCCGTGCTCGCCCCGGGCAGCCCCACCGCGGGCCACCGGGGCTACGCCCGGGCGCCGAACCACCACCACCTCGTCCAGCTGCCGGGGTACGGGACCGAAGGGCCGCACCCGGTGCTCGATCCTGGCTACCTCGGCTACGGGCCGGGCGACAGCTCCGAGTTCTCCTACCGGGGCTGCGATCCGACCCCGCTCGGCTGCAGCGGTCACCCCTACGGGGGGACCGACACCGACCTCACCGTCGACGACGCCGCGGCGCTGCTCGACCAGCACCTGCGCGCCCAGCAGCGGGCACAGCCGGGCCGGCCCGTCGACCTGCTCGGCCACTCGATGGGCGGTGACGTCGCCACGCACTACCTGACCTACCTCTACGACCCCACCGACCCCGGGTTGCCGCCGATCGGGTCCCTGATCACCATCGGTACCCCCACGGCGGCAGCGGGGTCGGCTACCTGGCGCGTGCCGTCGGCGACGACGCCCTGCTCGGGCACCCGGTGGAGGCGGTCCGCCGCCTGGCCGTGGCCGTCGGGGCCGAGGGCGCCGACCGTGTCGGGTTCGGGTCCGAGCCGCTCGCGCGGTACGGCACCCGCGGCGGTCGTCCGGACCGTGACCCGGACCGGCTCGCGGCGCTCGGTGTCCGTGTGCTCGAGATCGCCGGATCGCGTGACCTCGTGGTGGGACGTGAGGACGCGGGGTCGGTCGGGCCGGCGGTCGTCCTCCCCGGCGGGCACGGCACCGTGACGGGGGTCGAGGCCACCTACCTCGCCGTGCACGACCACCTCGCCTCCCGACCGGTCACGGGCGCCGGCGGCGCGGCCGGGTGGGCGACCGACGAGGCTGCTGAGCTGGCCCGCTGGGCGGGCGCCTTCGTCGACCACTCGCCCGTGCTCGGCCTCGGGCGGGCGCTCGCGGCCGACGACGTCGCCCGGGAGCTGTGGGAGACCGGCAAGCTGCTCGTCGGCGGCCCGAACCGGTGGTCCGGCGGCGGGGCCGACCCCGAACCCGTCGCGCCCGCGGCGCCCCGGCCGGTCGGAGGCCCGCCCCTCGACGAGCTGTCCTGACCCGCCGGTGGACGGCTGGGAGCCGACCTCGGTACCCTCCGAGCGGTACGGGTCCGCGCTCCCTCGTCTTCGAGGTCGCTGGCGGGCTCGTCGCTTCCGCCCAGACACCTCACTCCACACGCCCGCTGACGGGCGACCCCGGTGCCCCCGCGCGGCCTGAC
>NZ_JBBEBZ010000156.1:0-2473 GCF_040882075.1 Nitriliruptor sp. | reverse complement strand
TGACCGCATCGTCGAGCACGATGGCGACGCGGCGCCGGGGGTCACCGGGCGGCTGGCAGGCGGCTTCGGCCGTCAGCTCCTGCCACGCGCCCGAGCCTTCGCCCTGGAAGTCGACGCTGACGGCGAACGCCTGCTGCGCGCTCTGGCCGACGGTGGGCTGGGCGGAGGAGACTGACTCGCCGGTCAGCGCGACGGGGCCGAGCTGGATCGGGACGCCGTCCTCGTCGGGCAGCACCAGCGGTTCACCGTCCGCAGGGTCGACGGCCGGGCCCTCCTCGGCACCGTCGTCGGTCGCACCGTCCTCGGCGCCGTCGTCCTCGCTGGGGTCAGGCTCCGCTCCGTCGGGCTCGCCGATCCCGAGCACCGGGTGGAAGGTCAGCTGCGCGGTCCGTCCGATGACGGCCAGCGCCTCCTCCGGGTCGGTCAACCCCGGCAGCTCGATGATGACCCGGGCGTCGCCGGAGCGCTGGAGGGTCGGCTCGGCCACGCCGAGCACGTCGACCCGCCGCCGCAGCACCTCGAGGGTGCGGTCGAGGGTGTCCTCCTCGAGCTCGGTGCCCTCCGCGGGGCGCGCCTCGAGCACGATCTGCGTGCCGCCTCGCAGGTCCAGGCCGAGCTCGACGGGGCGGTAGATCGTCGCGACCACGCCCAGGATCAGCACGACGACCACCAGGATCGTCCGACGCCGCCGCGAACGACGGGGATCGGGCTGGGGCGTCCTCGAGGATGATGCCATCGGTGCACGTACCGTTCCCGCCGCCTTGGGCGGCGCTCGACCAGGTGGGTCAGGCGGGCGGAGCGGAGGAAGCACCGACACCGACGGTCACGCGATCCGTCGCTCGGCGCCCGGTCCGAGGCGCACGCGTCGCTCCGCACGCCGGATCCCCGGTCCACGAGCAGCGGACGGTAGCTGCGGCCGCAGCAGGACGCGCGTTTCGGTCCGCACGGCGCGCCGCCACTAGCGTCCTTCGGGCCTTGGGCCAGGAGTGCGCGTGCGGGACACGACCAGCGGGACGGAGGCCCTCGACGCGCTGATCGATGGTGTGCACGTCGGCGACAACCTCGTCCTTCAAGGCGCGGGTGGCGCTCCGTTGGAGCTCCTGGTCGAGCGGTTCGTGGCCGCGACGCGGGGGCGACGACCGCTGGTGCTGGTCAACGTCGCGGCGCCCTGGACCGGTCCGATCCCCGAGGGCACGACCATCGTGGACTGGTCGGCGGCGACCACGGGGGAACCATCGCCGTTCCCCGGGGCGATCGGACCTGCTGCGACGATCACCGCGGCGCTCGCGTCCCTCGAAACGGCCGACGCCCACGTCGGTGAGGGCGCGGCCTTCGTGTTCGACCCGCTGTCGTCGATACCCGCGGCGTGGGGCCCGGACGCGGCCTTGGAGCTGTTCCTGTCGACCTGTCCGCGGCTCTACCGCCGTCGCAGCCTGGCGGTGTGGCCGATCCGCACCGACCGACACCGGCCGGCGTTCCTGCGCCGGCTGGAGGAGGTCACCCAGGTCGTGGTCGAGCTCGACGCCGATGACGGCCGGGTCCGGCTCTCGGTCCGGAAGGCGGATGGGCGCAGGGACGAGGTCGTCGGCCGCAGCGTGCACGCGGACCTGGTCCACGGTGATCTCGTGGCCGGCGACGCCCCGGTCACGACGCGGCAGCGGCTCGGCACCGCGCTCCGGGAGCGACGGCTGGCCACGGGCCTGTCGCAGACCGAGGTCGCCCGCCGGGTCGGGATCAGCCCCTCGGCGCTGTCGCAGGTCGAGCGCGGCGTCCGGGGTCCGTCCGGGGACACGCTGGTGCGCCTGTGGGAGGTCCTCGAGGTCCCCTTCGGGCCGGTCGGGACCGAACCCCGGGGCCACCTGGTCTCACGCCGCAGCGGTCGCGATCGCGTGCGCATCCAGGAGGGGTTGAGCGGGGAGCGGCTCCTGACCGCACGTGATGCGGGCGAGGTGTGGCTGCTGCGGATCGAAGCCGGTGCCACGGGCGATCGCGCGCCGTTCGCGGTCAAGGCACCCGAGACCGTCGTGGTGCTCGTGGGCGTCGTCGACGTGCGCATCGAGGGTCGCACCGAGACCATCCACGAGGGCGATGCGCTGCACCTCACGACCTCGTCGGTGGCGGGCTGGGCCAACCCCGGCCCGCGGCCCGCCGAGGTGACCTGGACGCTCCACACGGCGAGCTGAGCGCGGACGTCCGGACCCTTCGCTTCAGGAGGTCGGTGTAACATGAAGCAACGCTTCACCACCCTGGAGCGCCCCGAACACGGGGCGACCGCTCGGTGCAGCGTCCGCGTGAACGAAGGAACACCCGTGTCCGCCGATGCCACGACCGCGACCGCCTCCCGGACCCCGCCGGTCCTGACCGCCGCGGGCCGCGCCTGGCTGCAAGCCCGCCACGATCGCATCACCGACCGGCTGACGCAGATCGACGACGAGCTCGGCAACGAGCGTGACCAGCAGCTGGTCACCGAGCA
>NZ_JBBEBZ010000155.1:0-16069 GCF_040882075.1 Nitriliruptor sp. | reverse complement strand
CTCGGGTGGCCTCGGCGCGGGTCAGGCGCGATCGACCCGGTCACGGACGGCGCGGTCCACGGCCCGTTGCATGGCCTGGACGACGGCCTGGATCGTCAGCGGCCGCAGGCGCGCGATGACCTCCGACAGGGCCGCGCGCTGATCCGGTGGCAGCTCGCCGTGCACGTACGGCCGGAAGAGGTGTTCGCGGAGCAGCTCGGCGAGGTCCTCGGCGAGCGCGGTCGTGGCCCCGTCGATGAGCTCGCGGGACCGTTCCAACATCTCGCGCGGGACCGCGAGGTCGACCAGTTGCAACCCGAGCTCGAGATCAGCGGGACGGGCGAGGCACCGTCCGCTCGCCAGGACCTCGACCACGCCGGTCGCCGCGAGCGCGTCCAGGTCCTCATCGCTCAGCGGCCGACCAGCGAACTCGGCGAGCTGTGCCCGGGTCAGCTCCTCCGGTGGGTCGGCCACCCACGGGGACAGCAGCGCGCCGTAGACGGCCACGTCGGCCGGGGACGCGTCGGCCGGCATCCGCTCGAGGAACCGCTCGATGGCCTGGAGCGTGAACCCCTTGGCCTGCAGATCCCGGACGAGGACGAGCCGAGCGAGGTGGTCCGGGCCGTAGAGACCGGTGCGGCCCCGGAGCAGCGGCGGTGGCAGCAGGCCCTTGGTCGCGTAGAAGCGGACGGTGCGGACCGTGACACCCGCCGCAGCCGCGAGCTCATCGACGGTCCGCAGACCCTCGACCTGCTCGAACAGTTCCGTCGCGCTCACCGCACCACCTCTCCCTCGCCGCGCGCCGCAGTTGCGGTTCGAGGCAGCGGTGATGTTACATCCCCACTGTCACGTTGCGGCGCCTCGGATCCGGGGCGCCCGAGCCGGTGGGAGGCAGCCCGCCCCCGGCGACCACCGCTTGAGAGAGGACCTCCGGTGACGGACGCCTACGTCTACGACGCCATCCGCACGCCCCGCGGCAAGGGCAAGAGCACGGGATCGCTCCACACGGTCAAGCCGGTGTCGCTGGTGACCGGGTTGATGGACGCCCTCCGCGAGCGCAACGAGGGGCTCGACCCCGCGCAGATCGACGACGTCGTCCTCGGTGTCGTCGAACCCCACGGCGAGCAGGGCGGTTCGATCGCCCGCACCGCCGCCATCGCCGCCGGGCTGCCCGAGCTGGTCGCCGGCGTCCAGCTCAACCGCTACTGCGGGTCGGGGCTCGAGGCGGTCAACCAGGCATCGGCCCGCATCCGCTCCGGCTGGGAGGACCTCCTCCTCGCTGGCGGCGTCGAGTCGATGTCACGCGTGCCGATGGCCTCCGGAGGCGACCCGTGGGCCATGGACCCCGAGACCAACTACGCGACCTCGTTCGTGCCCCAGGGCATCTCGGCCGACCTCATCGCCACCCGTGAGGGGTACTCGCGCGAGGACGTCGACGCCTTCGCGCTCGAATCGCAGATCCGGGCCGGCAAGGCGTGGGCCGACGGGCGCTTCGAGCGCTCCGTCATCCCGGTCCGTGACATCACCGGCCGGGTCGTGCTCGACCGCGACGAGACGGTGCGTCCGGACGCGACGATGGAGGCCCTCGGGTCACTGAACCCCTCGTTCGCCGGCATCGGCGAGATGGGCGGCTTCAACGCCGTGGCGCTCCAGCGGTACACCGAGGTCGAGACGATCGACCACGTCCACCACGCGGGCAACAGCTCGGGGATCGTGGACGGCGCCTCGCTGGTGCTGCTCGGATCGCAGGAGGCCGGCGAGCGGGGCGGCCTCACCCCCCGCGCCCGCATCGTGTCGGCGGCGGTCATCGGCTCCGAGCCGACCATCATGCTGACCGGTCCGGCGCCCGCCTGCTTCAAGGCGCTCGGCAAGGCCGGCATGTCCGTGGGTGACATCGACCTGGTGGAGATCAACGAGGCGTTCGCGGCCGTCGCCCTGAAGCTGATGCGCGACCTCGGCGTCTCCCACGACATCACCAACGTCAACGGTGGCGCGATCGCCATGGGCCACCCCCTCGGCGCGACCGGCGCGATGCTGCTCGGGACCGTCGTCGACGAGCTCGAGCGCCGCGACCTGACCACCGGCCTCGTGACGCTGTGCATCGGCGGCGGCATGGGCATCGCCACGATCGTCGAACGCGTGTGAACGGGGGAGCAACTCCCCCTTCCGCGATGACACGTGAGGACAACGCTGTGAGCACCGACACCATCACGTACGACCGCGACGCCGACGGCGTCGTGACCCTGACGCTCGACGACCCGACCCAGCCGGTCAACACCATGCGGGCGCAGTTCGTCGACGACCTCGAGTCGATCGTCACCCAGCTGCGCGGCGAGGAGGACCTCACGGGCGTCCTCGTCACGTCCGCGAAATCGACCTTCTTCGCCGGCGGCGACCTGCGCGAGCTGATCCAGGCCGGCCCGGACGACGTCGAGGCCGTCGCCGCCAACAGCGCCCGCATCAAGGACGCCCTCCGCGGCCTCGAGACGCTCGGTAAGCCGGTCGTCGCCGTGCTGAACGGCACCGCGCTCGGCGGCGGACTGGAGATCGCGCTCGCCTGCCACCGCCGCATCGCGGTCGAGAACCCCAAGGCCGTGTTCGGCACGCCCGAGGTCACCCTCGGCCTGCTCCCCGGTGCGGGCGGCGTCGTGCGGACCGTCCGGATGCTCGGCATCGTGCCGGCACTCCTCGGCGTGCTGCTGCAGGGCCAGCAGATGAAGCTGGCCAAGGCGCTCGAGGTCGGCATCGTCGACGAGGCGCACGGGGACCTCGACGCCGCGATGGCAGCGGCACGGGCGTTCATCGCCGACAACCCGGAGTCACACCAGCCCTGGGACGTGAAGGGCTACAAGATCCCCGGCGGAGGCCCGTCGCACCCGGCGTTCGCGGCCAACTCGCCGGCCATCCCGGCCAACCTCAAGAAGCAGAGCAAGGGCGCCCACTACGACGCGCCGCACCACATCATGTGCGCCGCCGTCGAGGGTGCCGGCGTCCCGGTGGACCGGGCCTTCGAGATCGAGACGCGCTACTTCGTCGACCTGGTCTGCAACTCGCCGCAGGCCAAGAACATGACCCAGGCGTTCTTCTTCGACCTGCAGGCGATCAACAAGGGTGAGTCCCGTCCCGACGGGTACGACACCTGGCAGGCCACCAAGGTCGCCGTCCTCGGTGCCGGGATGATGGGGGCCGGTATCGCCTACCAGTGCGCCAAATCCGGTATCGAGGTGGTGCTCAAGGACATCTCGGTCGAGAACGCGCAGAGGGGCAAGAGCTACTCGGAGAAGCTCGTGGCCAAAGGCATCGAGCGCGGCAAGGTGACCGAGGAGAAGGGTCAGGCCCTGCTCGACCGGATCACCCCGACGGCGTCCTACGACGACCTCGCCGGCTGCGACCTCGTCATCGAGGCGGTGTTCGAATCGACCGAGCTCAAGCACCAGGTCTTCGGTGACACCGAACCGGTCGTCGCCGACGATGCGCTCCTCGGCTCCAACACCTCGACGCTGCCGATCACCGAGCTCGCGAAAGGCGTGGAGCGGCCCGAGGACTTCATCGGTCTGCACTTCTTCTCGCCGGTCGACAAGATGCCGCTGGTCGAGATCATCCGCGGCGGGCAGACGTCCGACGCGGCGCTGGCCAAGGCGATCGACCTGGTCCAGCAGATCAAGAAGACCCCGATCGTGGTCAACGACTCGCGTGGGTTCTTCACCTCGCGGGTCATCGGCACGTTCCTCAACGAGGCCGTGGCCATGCTCGCCGAGGGCGTGCACCCGGTCTCGATCGAACGGGCGGGCGAGAAGGCGGGGTACCCGGCGGCGCCGCTGCAGCTGATGGACGAGCTGACCCTGACCCTGCCGCGGAAGATCGCGGCGGAGTTCGAGGCAGCCGCCGAGCGCGACGGCATCCCCTTCGAGCGCCACCCCGCCCAGGACGTGCTCGACCGGATGGTCGAGGAGTTCGAGCGCGAGGGGAAGTCGGCCGGCGCGGGCTTCTACGACTACGACGAGGCCGGCAAGCGCACGAAGCTGTGGCCGGGCCTGCTCGAGCACGTCCGCCGCGAAGAGGTGACGATCCCGCAGGAGGACATGGTCGAGCGCATGCTGTTCGCCGAGGCGCTCGAGACCGTCAAGTGCTTCGACGAAGGTGTGCTCATCACCCCGCAGGACGCCAACATCGGGTCGATCTTCGGTATCGGGTTCCCGGCGTGGACCGGCGGCGTCGTCCAGTACATCGACCAGTACGAGGGCGGCACGACCGGCTTCGTGGCCCGCTGCAAGGAGCTCGCCGACCGGTACGGGGACCGCTTCGTCCCCCCGGCATCGCTCGCGGCCAAGGCTGAGGCAGGGGAGCCGTTCCGCAGCTGAGTCGCCGTCGTCGCCCCTCGTTCGGCCGTTCGGTCGGTTGTCCGCCCACACGCGGTCGTAGCCTCCCGTCCCGTAACCTCCCGAGGATCCGGACCGTCGGGGGAGACGAAGCGGAGCAGGCGTGAGCATCCTCGAGGTCCTTCAGTGGACCCAGGCGCTGCTGTTCATCACGCTCGCCGTGGCGGCGCTGTCCGCGTGGCGTCGGCATCGGACCGCGCCAGCCGCGTACGTCGCTGGCGCGTTCGGGGTCCTCGCCGCCGCGGTCCTCAACGCCCGCATCAGTGAACTGATCGCCGGGGAACCCCCCGAGTTCGTCAGCGACCTCGCCATCGCCGCGATCGTCTCCTTCCCGTGGTTGCTGGCCGCGTTCGCGTGGTCGTTCGCCGGCCGGCTCCCGACCTGGCTGAAGGCCGCCGGCGTGCTGACCCTCGGGCTCGGGCTGCTGGCGTTCGTCGTGCCACCGCTCGGGGAGGTAGCCGAACGGGGTCCCGTCGAGAGCGCCTACGTCGGCGCCATCCTCGCCCTGTGGGCGGCCCTCACGCTGGCCGCCGCCGTCCACCTGTGGCGCGCGGGCCGCGGCCAACCCGTGGTGCGGGCCCGCACGCGGTTGCTGGCCCTGGGAGCGCTCGTGCTGGCGCTGGCGCTCGTCGTCGCTGGACTGGTGCCAGACGACAACGAGGTGCTGCCGATCCTGATCGCGCTGGCCACCATCGTGGCCGCGACGTTGTTCGCCGCCGGGTACGCCCCACCGGCTCCCCTCCGCCTCTACTGGCGCCAGCTCCCGGCCCAGCGCATGCACGAGATGCAGACCGCGCTGGTCGCGGCGCTGACCCCTCACGAAGCCGCCGAGGCGGTGGTCCCCGTCCTGGCCGACACCTTCGGCGGAGGTGCGACCTGCCTCGATCCGAGCGGCGCGGTCGCTGCCTGCTGCCGCCTCCCCGAGGAGGCCGCAGCCGCGATCGTCGACCAGCTCCGGTCCGGCGCGACCGAGATCGCCGGTGTCCAGGTCCTGGCGGTGGACGGCTGGTGGCTGGCCGTGCAAGGGTCGCCGTACGCCCCGCTGTTCGGCGAGGACGAGCGCGAACTCCTCGAGCGGTTCGGCCTCCAGCTCCGGCTCGCCGTCCAACGAGCCGAACTGTTCGTGGCCCACGGCCGAGCCAGGGAGGAGGTCGAGGAGGCCAGTCGGGACCTCCAGGCCATGCTGGTCGGGCTCGCCCACGACCTGCGCAGCCCGGCCGTCACCATCAGCACCTACGCCGCGCTGCTGCCGGACGCGGAGGACGACGACCGCGACCAGATGCTCGAGGGGCTGCGTGACGGCTCCGCCTACCTCGACCGGTTGGTCGACGGGCTGCTCGCCCTCTCACGCGTCGGCCGCAACGACGGCGAGCCCGAGCCGGTCGACCTCGGCGAGGTCGTCTCGGGCGTGGCCCGACGCCTCGTAGCGAGCTTCCCCGGCCTCGACGTCCGGGTCCTCGATGCGCTCCCGGTGCTCTGCCTCGACCGGCTCCGCATCGAGCAGGTCGTGGACAACCTGCTCGGCAACGCCGCCAAGCACGGCGGTCGCGAGGACCTGCGCGTCGAGGTGTCGTGGGACCCGTCGTCGTCCGGCGGTGGGGTGCTCCGGTTCGCCGACGACGGGCGGGGGGTCAGCGAGGACGAGCGTGAGGCGGTGTTCACACTGTTCCGTCGCGGGACCACCTCGGCTGCCGGGAGCGGCGTCGGTCTCGGACTCGTGCGCCGGATCATCGAGAACCACGGTGGACGCGTCCGCTTGGCCCCGAGCGACCGTGGCGCCTGCGTCGAGATCACCCTCCCCGAGGACCTGGTCGTGACCGACGACGTCGACGCAACACCACACAGGGCTGCAGAGGTCATCCGCCCCACCGGCTGACACCTCCGCCGTCCCCGCCCCGCGCTACGCGGCGAACAGCTGGGCGATCGTCTCCGCCACGCAGGCGGGCTTGTCGCTGCCCTCGAGCTCGACGGTCGATCGCAGCCACACCCGCAGGCCTCCGCCGGCTGGCGTGCTGCGCGCGAGCTCGCTCGACACCCGCACCCGGGACCCGACCGGGACAGGCGCGACGAAGCGCACCTTGTCGAGGCCGTAGTTGACCGCCATCCCGACCCCGTCGACGCGGTAGACCTCCTGGACGAGGCGCGGGAGCAGCGACAGGGTCAGGAACCCGTGCGCGATCGTCCCCCCGAAGGGTCCCGATGCCGCCCGTTCCGGATCGATGTGGATCCACTGGTGGTCACCGGTCGCCTCGGCGAAGGTGTCGATCGTCGCCTGGTCGATCGCCACCCAGCTGCTGACCCCGAGCGGGGTACCGTCCGGGGTGGCTGCCAGTTCCTCGACGCTCGCGAAGACTCGCACGGTTCGTCCCTGTCGATCGGTGGTCGGTGGTCAGCGATCTTCGAGGATCGCCAGCGCCGGGTTGTGGTCGGCCGGGACGACCTCGTCGGCCGGCGGCGGACCGGGCGGGACGCCGTCACCGAACGGTTCGCCGCCGAGCGCTTCCCGGCCGTGCGGGGAAGCCCACTCCGTCAGGTCCGGGCCGAGCGGCACGATGCCCGTGGGGTTGATGTCGAGGTGGACCTCGTAGTAGTGCGACTTGATGTGCGCGAAGTCGATGGTGTCGCCGAAGCCGGGGGTCTGGAACAGGTCCCGCGCGTAGCCCCAGAGCGCCGGCATCTCGTTCAGCTTGCTCCGGTTGCACTTGAAGTGACCGTGGTAGACCGGATCGAACCGCACCAGCGTGGTGAACAGCCGGACGTCCGCTTCTGTGATCGTGTCCCCGACGAGGTAGCGCTGATCGGTCAGCCGGTCCTCGAGCCAGTCGAGCCGATCGAACAGCCGGTGGTAGGCGCGCTCGTAGCTCTCCTGCTTGCCGGCGAACCCGCAGCGGTACACCCCGTTGTTCACGTCCTCGTACACCACCTGCATGACCTCGTCGATCTCGTCGCGCAGGGGTTCGGGGTAGAGGTCCGGGGCGCCCTCGCGGTGGTGGTCACGCCACTGCGTCGACAGGTCCAAGGTGAGCTGCGGGTAGTCGTTGGTCACGACCTGCCCGGACGGCACGTCGACGATCGCCGGGACCGTGATGCCCTTCGGGTAGCCGGGGAAGGCCGCCTCGTAGACGTCCTTGAGCCGCGGGATACCGAGCACCGGGTCGACCTCACCCGGATCGAGATCGAAGGTCCAGCTGTCGGCGTCGTGGGTCGGACCGGCGACCGCCATCGAGATGGCGTCCTCGAGGCCGAGCAGGCGGCGAACGATGATGGCCCGGTTCGCCCAGGGGCACGCGCGGGCCACCGCGAGCCGGTAGCGACCGGCCTCGACCGGCCAGTCGGCGCGCGGGTCGGACCCGTCGGGGACCTCGCTGACCCCGGCCACGATCCGGCGCTCGATGTAGTCGGTGTCGCGCTCGAACTCGGCCTCCACGTACGAACCCTGGCCCACGCCCGTCTCCTGTCGTCGGTCCGCGACGGTAGCGTCGACGGGTCCACGCTCCCGGCCCATCCGGACCCGCCCGTGCCACCGTCGACCGACCCCGCCACCATCACCACCGGGACCCAGCCCGGGCTCCTGAACCTGCGCGACCTCGGGGGGACGCCGACGCGCGATGGTGACGTGATCGCCCCGGGCCGCCTCCTGCGCGCCGCCGAGCCGGTCGGTCTCTCGACCGCCGAGCTGGACCAGCTCCGCACGCTCGGGGTCCGCTCGCGGCTCGACCTGCGCGGCGACCAGAGCGCACGGGCCTGCGCCGAGCTCGACGCTGCCGGCCTCGAGGTGCATAGGCACCCGTTCCGTGACCTGCTCGCCGCCGAGGACCTTCCGCCGCTCGAGACGGCCGAACAGCTCGGCCGCCACTACCTGACGACCGTCCGAGGCAGCGTCGGATCGCTCCTCGGGGCGCTCCAGGCGATCGCGGGTGAGGCGACGCTCGGGGTGCTCGTGCACTGCGCCTGGGGCAAGGACCGCGCCGGCATCGTGGTCGCCTCGACGCTCGAGCTGCTCGGTGTCGACCGTGACCTGGTCGTCGCCGACTACGCCCGGACGGGACCGGCCGTCGGTGCGCTGCTGGACCGCGTGCTCGCCCGTCTCCCCGCCGAGGTCGCCGCCCGCGCGGACCGGGACCGGCTCGCGTTGCAGGCGCCGGCGGCGACGATGGCGACCTTCCTGGCGGAGGTGGACACGCAGCACGGCGGCATCGCTGGCCTGCTGGCCGAGGCAGGTGCCGACGCCGCCGATCTCCGCGACCAGCTCCGCGGACGGCTGCTCCGCTGAGGGCCGGGTGCTCGCGGCCCGCGGTCGCAGTCAGTGGATGATGGTGGGGACGGGCATCGGGCCGCGTTCGGTGATGAGCCGTCGACCCGGACCGAACGTGAGCCACAGCGTGACGAGCGTCGCGACGAGGGTGAGACCGCCGAGCGCGCCACCGAAGTCGGTCCCGGCCGACGACGCGGACAGCACCACGGGGGCCGAGAACCCGAGGTAGGTGACGGCGTAGAACGTCGCGATCAGGGCACCGCGCCCCTCGACCGCGGCCAGCCACTGGGTCGCGGTGAGCCCGGAGGCCAACGTCAACCCGTAGGCGGCGCCGAGCAGCACCGCGGCCGGGATCAGCAGCGCCGGGGCTCCCGCGCGTGTGGCCAGCAAGCCGAGCCCGACGCCCAGAACTCCGCACGCGGCGCCGAGCGGCGCGGCACGCACGATGCCCAGGCGGGCGACGAGCGGCTGCACGAGGACACCCACGCCGAGGCTCAGCCCCGCCACGACACCGGTGATCGCCAGGTCGCTGCCCGGCATCGCGGAACGCAGGCCGAGCGGCAGGATGGTCACCGCCACGGAGGGGAAGGTGAAGACGCACAGCGCGACCGGCAGCACGAACGTGAGGAAGGCCGGTCGGGCCGCGAGCGGGACCCCGAGGTTCACCAGCGGTCCACGGCCCACGCGACGCAGCACGGTCTCGGGCACGCGCAGGAGCCCCGCGACCGCGAGGGCCAGCAGCGTCAGGTGGACCAGGTAGGGCAGCACCGTCGGCGCCGGCGCCCACTGCGCGAGGAGGCCGGAGCTGAGCGGACCCAGCGCGAAGCCGAGGCTCAGCGCCGTCGCCGCCCGACGGGATGCGACCCCCGCTTCGCCGACCAACTCACCGAACCAGGCGCTGCCGACGCTGAAGACCACCCCGGACACCGCCCCTTGCAGCAGCCGGCCGATCAGCAGCGCCACGAGCGAACGCGACGCGAACAGCAGCACGACCGACGCCAGCGCCGACGCAAGCACGAACGGGACGACCAGTGCCCGTCGACCCCGTCGGTCCGACAGCGGACCGGCGACCAGCAACGCGGGCACGAGGCCGACCGCGTAGACCGCGAACATCACCGTCAGCAACGTCGCCGACATCCCGAGCCGGTCGCGGTAGATCAACAGCAGCGGCGTCGGCACGTTCGTCCCGAACGCGACCGCGAACAGGGTGAGCCACAGGCCCCGTTGGCGGCGCTGCTGCGTCGCGGGCGTCACCCGTTGAAGCGACGCAGGCGCAACGAGTTGGTCACGACCGACACCGACGAGAACGCCATCGCGGCGCCCGCCACGATCGGGTTGAGCAGGCCGGACACCGCCAACGGGATGGCCGCGCTGTTGTACGCGAACGCCCAGAACAGGTTCTGCACGATGATCCGGTAGGTGCGTCGCGACAGGGCGATCGCCGTGGCGATGCCGTCGAGATCCGCGCGCATGAGCGTCAGGTCGCTCGACTCGATGGCGACGTCCGTGCCGGTCCCGATGGCGATGCCGAGGTCGGACTGGACCAGCGCCGGTGCGTCGTTGACCCCGTCCCCGACCATCGCGACGATCTTGCCCTCGGCCTGGAGGCGGGCGACCTCGTCGCGCTTGTCCTCCGGGAGCACCTCGGCGAGCACGTGGTCGATGCCGACCTGTGCGGCGATCGCGTCGGCGGTGCGTCGGTTGTCGCCGGTGATCATCGCCACGTCGAGGCCGAGGCGGTGCAGCCGTGCGACGGCCTCCGCCGCACCGTCCTTCAAGGTGTCGGCCACGGCCAGCACGCCGCGGACCTCGCCGTCCCAGCCGGCGAAGACCGCCGTGCGGCCGAGACCCTCGAGCTCGCTGGCTGCAGCCTCGAGATCGTCGGGGAGCGAGAGGCCGCGACCGCCCATCATCGTGCGGCGACCGACGACGACCTCGACGTCGCCGACCGAACCGGTGACGCCCTGGCCGGCGGTGGCGCTGAAGCCGCGCACGTCCGGGAGCGTCCCGCCGAGCCGTTCGCGAGCACCCGCCGCGAGCGCCTGACCGACGGGGTGCTCGGAATCGGCTTCCACGGCGCCCGCGTGGCCGAGCAGGGTCGCCTCGTCGGTCCCCGAGGCGACGACGTCGGTCAGGGTCATCTCACCGCGCGTCAGCGTGCCGGTCTTGTCGAGGATGATGGTGTCGACCGACCGGGTGCGCTCGAGCACCTCGATGGACCGGATGAGGATGCCGAGCTGTGCGCCGCGACCGGTACCCACCATCGTGGCCATCGGGGTGGCGAGGCCGAGCGCGCAGGGGCAGGCGATGATGAGGACCGCGACGGACGCGTAGATCGCCTTGCTGGCATCGCCACCGAGGACGGCCCAGCCGGTGAAGGTCAGGATCGCGATGGCGAGCACGGCGGGCACGAAGATGCCCGACACCCGATCCGCGAGCCGCTGGACGTCGGACTTGCCGGCCTGCGCGTCCTCGACCATGCGTACGATCCGCGCGAGCGCCGTGTCGGCGCTGACGGCCGTCGCGCGCAGCGTCAGCGCACCCGAGGTGTTGATGGTCGCGCCCGCGACGGTGGAGCCCACGCTCTTGTCGACCGGGACGGACTCGCCGGTCAGCATCGATTCATCGACCGCGGAGGTCCCGTCGACGACCTCGCCGTCCACGGGGACCTTCTCCCCCGGCCGCACCTTCAGGGTGTCCCCGGCGACGATCTGCTCGATCGGGACCATCCGTTCGGTGCCGTCGGCGTCAACGAGGCGTGCCTCCTTCGCGCCGAGTTCGAGCAGCGACCGGATGGCGCGACCCGCACGTCCCTTGGCCCGGGCTTCGAGGTACCGCCCGAGGACGATGAAGGCGATGATGACGACCTGGGCCTCGAAGTAGAGTTCGTGCCCGCCGCGCAGCAGCTCGACCACGCTGAACAGGTACGCCGTCGAGGTGCCGATGGCGATGAGCGTGTCCATGTTGGCGGTGAGGTGCCGCGCCCGTCGGGCGGCCTCGTACAGGAACGGCCAGCCGACGTAGAACTGCACGGGTGTCGCGACGGCGAACGCCGTCCAGCCGACCCACCGCTGCATCATCAGGTCGCTGCCGGCGAGGTCGGCGACCATCAGCGCGAGCAGGAACGACGCGGGCCCGGCGACCAACGCGAGGCGCCGGCCCCAGAGCCGTCGGTGCTCCGCCTCGGCGCGGTCCGCCCGGTCAGCTCGGTCCTGCGCGGTCGGTCCGGAAGCAGGCTCGTGCGGACGCGGTCGCTCGACGTCATCCGTGGGGGTCGGTCCGTCGACCGGCGCCGAGGGGAGGTGCAGCTCGTAGCCGACCTTCGCGACCGCGTCCCGGAGCCCCTCGAGATCGACGTCGCCTGCGGTGGTGACCCGCACTCGACCGGTGGCGAAGTTCACCTGGGCGTCGCTGACCCCGTCCTGCTTGACCAGCGCGCGCTGCACCCGGGCGGAGCACGACCCGCAGGTCATGCCGTCGACGTCCAGGTCCAGCTCGGTCGTGGGCGTATCGGTGCTGCTCATCGGGGCGCTCCTCGTCGGCCAGGCGACCAGCCGAATATACCCACAGGGAGTATATGTCGCAACGTGATGAGGTCAGGTCTTGACGAGCCGCGCGATGGCCTGTGTGGCCTCGGTGACCAGCGCCCGCGTGCGTTCATCATCGCCCTCGGCGGCGGCGTTGGCCACGCAATGCCCGACGTGTTCGTCGAGCAGGCCGATAGCGACGTTCTGCAACGCACCGTTCACCGCGGCGATCTGCTGGAGCACGTCGATGCAGTAGACGTCCTCCTCGATCATCCGCTGCAGGCCGCGGACCTGGCCCTCGATCCGGCGCAGACGCTTGCGGTAGTCGTCCTTCGACATCGTGTAGCCCGGCACCTCGACTCCTCGGTTCGGCACCCCGACACGGTACTGGGGTAGGGCCTCGGCGGCCCCTGCCGGTGCGGGTCTCGCGGGCGCCACCCCCGCGAGACCGGTCACGGCCGTCGGGCGGGGGGTCGCGAGCTCCGCACATCCGTCGACCGCCCCAGACTCGGGAGCACAGCTCCCCGACGAGGAGGCACACCCGGTGGCCGAGGATCACGGACCGCAGATCAAGGACGACGAGCAGTACGAGGCGCTCCGCGAGCAGGGCGAATCCAAGGAGAAGGCCGCGCGGATCGCCAACACCGACCGCAGCACGGCGGGCGAGCGCGGCGGGAAGGCCGGCTCCTACGAGGACTGGACCGTCGACGACCTCCGCGAGCGGGCCAGCGAGCTCGACATCGAGGGGCGCTCGGACATGACCAAGGACGAGCTGATCGACGCGCTGCGGAACCACTGAGCCGACGTCACGAGCCGGCTACCGTGGGGTGTCCCACGCCCTCGCAACGGTCAAGGCCAGCCCTCGAGCTGCCGATGGAGGGGGCGGAAGGAGCCACCGTGTCCCTCACCTCGCTCGAGACGCGTCGCGTCCACCAGCTGCTCGCCGACGGCGAGGCCCTCGTCGCGTCGCTGGCGGGCTACGAGGTGGACGGCCGACGCCGTCGTTTCGTCGCCATCACCGACCGCCGCGCGCTCGCCGGGTGGTTCCGCTCGCCCGCGCCCGAGGAGTTCCCCCTCGATGGGCTCGAGGCGAGCTTCGACCCGGCGACCAGCGTCCTGACGCTGCGCCACGGCGACGACACCGCAGCACTACGCGACGTGCCAGCGGTGTCCGCCCACGCCATCGTCGACCTGCTCTCGCACCGGCAGCCGCCGCCACCGGAGAGCGACGCCGGGGCTCGCCCGCCGCGGATCCGGATCTTCACGCCCTGACGGCGCGGCACCCTCGGGCCGGCCGTCACCCCGTGGTGGCCGACTCCGTGGTCGATGCTGCCGCCGCACCGGACCTGGCATCCGGCGCATCGGTGCCGCGGGTCGCGTCGGGTGAGCGATGTGTGACGGGTCCCGCAGGGACGACCGAGCGCTCGAGCGAGGCGGCCATCCGGTCGACCCCCATGCCGGCGATGCGCCCGATGAGGGTGAGAGCCACGACCGTGAGCACAGCTCGCGTCGCCGCATCGACCGGGCTCACCGCCCCGGTCGCCAGCAACCAGGCGAGGGGCGCGAGGGCGATCAAGCCGACCACACCGATGGTTCGTCGCAGGGGTCCGATGGTCACGTCGTCCTCCTCACACGGTCGTACGTGGCAGCAGCGAACGGATGCTCAGCGCCACGTCGAGAGGGTTGGCACGGACCGGCGCGTTGCCCGTGGAGCGGCCGCTGCCGTAGCCGAGGACCAGGCCCAGCCGGCCCGCTGCAGCGAGCGCCTCGGGGAGCGCTTCGTCCCCCACCCACGACACGGCCAGGACGTCGTGGAGCAGGTAGCCGTACCACCCTCTCCCCCCGACGACCAGGTGGAGCCACCGGTCACCGGTGGACCGGGTGACCCACTCTCGCGGCGCGTCGGTGTCCGTCGCCCGCAGAGCGAGCGGCCCCATCGATGGTGCGGTCGCACCGTTCTCGCGCACCGTCACGCCGAGCGCGGCGCCGAGCCGGTGGGCGCGAGGCCCGACGAGCACACCGTCCTGCGTCGGCAGCGGTCGGCACCAGGTGCTGACGGCCCCGGCGATCGCCGCGACCCACGCGGCGTCGTCGGCGGGGTCCAGTCCGCGGCAGGCGGCGAGCACGGCCTCGGGCAGCCGCAGTCGACGCAGCTCCGCGACGTCCCACGCGGCCCCGTCGGCGACGAGGCGGCGCCCGTAGCTGACCGCACCGCTCGGCCGCGTCGCGCGCGCCAGCTCCGCGAGCGCGGCGACCCGTGCGGTGACGGGCAGGGAGACGGTCGGCGTGGGCTCCGGCTCGGGCTCGGGCTCCGGTTCGCGCTCCGACCTCGGCTCGGGCGCAGGATCCGACGCGCCGATCGGCTCCGGCTCCGACGCGGCGACCTGCTCTGGCTCCGGCTCCGACGCGGCGACCTGCTCTGGCTCCGGATCCGACGCGGCGACCGCGTGATCCTTCGGTGTCGGTGCGGTCGCGACGGCAGCGGCGAGCACGTCCCGGAGCCGCTGTTCACGCGTCGGTTCCATCTCGAGCTGCGCGGCGAACACCCGGCGGAAGTCCTGCTCACGATCGTCGGCCTGCTCGGTCATCGCCGTCAACGCGGCGGCGACCCCGCCCGGACCGACGGGACCCCCCGCTGCCACCTCCCCGGCGGAGCCGTGGGTGCCTGTGGTTCCGTCTCCGTCGGTACGCCCAGCCAGCTCTGCGCCGCGCGCCCGTGCGGTCAGCTCGACCACCTCGGTGGCGAAGAACCCCCTCCAGCCCCCACGCTGGACCTTGCGCGCGTCGAGGATCTCGGCATCGTCACCGAGCCGCGCACCGATGTGGGTGAGCGCTTCCTCGGCGGTGTCGGCCGCGACGACGAGCGCGCCGTCGGGCCGGGTGTCAAGCGTTGGCGTGGGCATCGTCGATCACTCCGATGGCATCGATGTGGACGTGGCTGGGCAGCTCGGGGTAGGCCAGGGTCGGCACCTCGAGGCCGAGGCCGGCGATGGCGCGGGCCAGCGGTGCCCGCAGCACCTGGCCGGCGACGACGGCGAGCGGGGCGGTGTCGCCGACGTGCCGTTCCACGTGCTGCTGTATCTGCGCGCCGAGCCGCTGGAGCCGTGCCGGGTCGACCACGAGGTGCAGCACCCCGTCGACCTCCTGGAGCGACTCGTGGAGCGCGGCCTCGAGCGCCGGATCGATCGTGACGACCGCGAGCCGGCCATCGGGGGCGATGCGCGAGACGATGGACGACCCGAGCGCGACGCGCGCCGCCGACGCGAGGTGCTCGACCGAACGCGTCTCCGAGGCCCGGCTACCGACCGCGTCGGCGATGCGACCGAGGTCGCGGATCGGGACCCGGTCCGCGAGCAGCCGGCGGAGGACGGCGTGGAAGACCGGCAGCGGCAGGAGGTCGCTGCCGATGTCGCCGGCGAGCAGCGGCTCGTCGTAACGCAGGCCCTCGACCAGCATCTGCACCTGCTGGCGTGACAGCAGCTCGTCGGCGTGTTGCCGGACCACCTCGGCGAGGTGGGTCACCACCACCGAGGAGCGGTCGACGACGGTCGCGCCGGCCGCGCCGGCCGCGCCGCGCGCCTCGATCGGGACCCAGAACGCTGGCAGGTTGAAGACCGGCTCGACGGTCTCTTCGGCGCCGAGCGCGGCCAGCTCGTGGCCCTCGCCGGAGGGCAGCGCCAGGACCCGGTCGCGGGGCGCCGTGCCACGGCCGACCTCGACACCGTGGAGCAGGATGCGGTAGGTCGCCGGGGGGAGGGAGACGTCGTCCCGGGTCCGCACGTAGGGCATCACGATGCCGAGGTCGTTGGCGATCTGTTGGCGCAACGCGCGGACGCGGTCGAGCAGGTCGCCGCCACGGGCGGGGTCGGTGAGGTCGAGGATGTCGTAGGCGAGGTGCAGCTCGAGCGGCTCGACCTTCATCTGCCCGA
>NZ_JBBEBZ010000154.1:0-16161 GCF_040882075.1 Nitriliruptor sp. | reverse complement strand
CCTTGGTGACCCCGTCCACGTCACCGACGCGGCGGCTGACCTGCATCAGGCTCACGGAGTCGGCGTAGGCACCGCGACGGACGTCGACGTGGTCGGTCATGGGGTGATCCTCGCGATCGATGATCCGTCAGGCACGGAGCGGGTCGGGGGTCGTGGCGGACACCGCGGCGCCAGCCCGCACGGGCGACGCCGGTTCGGCGACGATCGACGTCGCCGGGGGCGGTCCGCCGAGCGGCGTCGGCCAGCACGCCACGGACATGACCAGGTCGGCGCCGGCGAGCAGGCCGACCGCGAGGTCGCGCCCCGATGTGGCACCCACCACGAGCAGACGGTCCAGCGTGGCGGTCACCGACCCGCGACCGGCGAGCGCGTGGAGCAGGTCCGCCGCCGGGGCGGCCACCTCGCCGCGCGCCGCGTGATCGAGCAGGGCAGCGGACACCGTGGTCGTCGCGTGTCGCGCGTGGTCGGCGATAGATGCCCCGGCGGTGCGTGTCGCATCCGCCAGCGAGGTCGTGTCGGTGCCGTCGAGCGCGCGGCTGAGCGCGAGCACGGCGGCGAGGAGGCCAGCCAGGACGTCGTCACCGGCGGGGGTCATCCCCGGACCGAGACCGACGAGCCCTCGGGCAGCGGCGACGGCCTCGACGACGTCGAGGTCAGCGAGCGCGTCGGCCACCTCGCTGACGCCCTCGGCCAGCCCGTCCGGGACCGCGCCGGTGGTCAGCACGAGGTGGGCACGCGCCGCTCCGGCCGTCGCGCCGAGGCGCTCGGCGGTCGTCGGCTGGAGACGGGGGACCGGGTCGAACCAACGGGTCGGGACCGTCCCGTGCTGGCCGATGACGACCTCCCCGTCACCGACCCTGCCGGGCTGGTGGACGCGGTAGCTGGCGAACGGGGCCGCAGCCACCGCGTCGGTCAGCACCAGGGCGTTCGGGTGGCGCACCCCGTCGGCTGCGACCAGCGCGATGACCCCGTCGTCGTGGGCGAGGTAGGTGGCGGCGGGGAAGACGGCCAGCACGCGGACCGGCCGCGGTGGGCCGGTCAGGACCGCCCGGATCGCAGCGGACGCGGCTGCGGGTCGAGACGCTGGGCGGGGTCCGTTCACGGGTGGACCTGGGTACCGGCGTCGCCGTTCACGGCCGCGATGACCCCGTCGAGCGAGGCGATGGCCGCGCGGCCGCCGGTGCGTTCGACGAACCGGCAGACCGACTCGACCTTCGGGTCCATCGAGCCGGCGGTGAACTGCCCCGCGGCCTGCAACTCGCGGAGCTCGGCCACGGTCACCGAGGTCAGCCACCGCTCGTCAGCGGTGCCGTAGTCGATGGCGACGCCGGTGACGTCGGTGAGCACGACGAACACGGCAGCTCCGAGCTCCTCGGCGAGCCGCGCCCCGGCGAGGTCCTTGTCGATGACGGCTTCGACCCCGCGGAGCGGACCGGTGCCGTCGTCGACGACCGGGATGCCGCCACCCCCGTTGGCGATGACGATCGCCCCGTCCTCGAGCAGCAGCTCCACGGCCGGCCGGTCCACGCAGGACAGCGGCTCGGGTGACGCGACCACGCGTCGCCACCCGCGATCACCGACGCGCACGAACCGCGTCCCGGTGGCCTCGCGACGGGCCACCTCGGCGGCGTCGGTCAGGTAGGGACCGATCGGTTTCGTCGGGGCGGTGAACCCGGGATCGTCGACGTCGACGAGCACCCGGCTGACCACGGGCACGACGGGCTGGCCGCAGCCGAGCTCTGTGAGCTCGTAGCTCAGGGTGTTGGCGATCGTGAAGCCGATCGTCGCCTGGGTCTGGGCGACGCACCAGTCGAGCGGCACCGGCGGCACCACGTCCTTGGCCAGCTCGTTCTTGATCAGCACGTTGCCGACCTGCGGACCGTTGCCGTGGGTGAGGACCAGCTCGGTCATCCCGGCCGCGACGAGGGCCGCGACCTGTCGCATGCTGCGGTGGATGTTGGCCGTCTGCTCGGCGGCTGTGCCGGCCGTCGAGACGGGGGAGATCGCGTTGCCGCCGAGAGCGATCACCGTGCGCTCGCTCACCGGGGTCGCCTCGTCTCGTCGCCGGACCGCAGCGTGGGACGGACCGCGGCACCCGCACGCTAGGAGGTCGGCGAGCGCCGGGCCTCGGCGACCCCTGCCGAAGGTCGCCCCACCACCCCGTCAGGGTTCGCCGTCGGTGACACGGCGGAGGGGCGGCCCCGCCCGGGACCGCCCCTCCTCGCTGCCGGTGTGGGCGTCGTGGCCGACGCCGTGCGGTTACTCGCCGCCCGGGGTCACCTCGACCTCTTCCTTCTCCCAGCCGTCGCCGGTGGTGTCGCCCTCGAGCCCCTCCCACGCCTGCTCGACGTAGTCGTTGGTGTAGGCGTCGTCGCCGGGCTGCTCCTCGATGCCGTCCACGTAGGTGGTGGCGATCTCGGCGGTGCGGTCGAACGCTTCCGGGTCGAGGAACCCGATGCCGTTCTCGGACGGCCAGATCAGTGCGTTGACCTCGTTCATCATCCAGCGCTGGTGACCCTGACCGAGGATCGAACCGCGGTCGAAGGTCGAGGTGACACAGTCCTCGGGGTTGTCGCGGCAGTGCATCCAGCCGCGGAACGAGGCGCGCAGGAACCGGACGACGAGGTCCTCGTTGGCCTCGACGAACTCCTGGCTGGCGAAGATCGAGTCGTGGAGCATCGCCACGCCCGCCTCGTTCATGTCGAGGGTGACGAAGTCCTCGGGCTGGTACAGCTCGCCGGTCTCGGGGTTCTCGGTCTCGAGCAGCTGGGCGTACTCGTTGTAGGTGATGGCCTGCGCCGAGTCGATGTCCCGGTCGAGCAGCAGGGTCATGTCGAACGGCTGGTCGACGAGGTCGACGTCCGAGTTCGGGTCGAGCCCGGCCTGCTGCAGCGCCGCGAGCAGCTCGTACTCGTTGCCGAAGCCCCAGGCGCCGACGGTCGTGCCCTCGAGGTCCTCGAACGACTCGATGCCGCTGTCGGCCCAGGCGACCTGCATCAGGCCGGAGCGCTGGTAGATCTGGGCGATGGTGATGAAGTCCTCACCGGCCGCGCGCTGGGACAGCGTCGAGGCGACCCAGTCGATGCCGAAGTCCGCGCCGCCACCGGCCACGACCTGCGCCGGGCCGACGTCCGGACCGCCCTCGAGGATCTCGACCTCGAGGCACTCGTCGGCGTAGAAGCCCTGGTCGTCGGCGGCGAAGAAGCCGGCGAACTGGGCCTGCGCCACCCACTTGAGCTGGACGCTGGTCTGCTCGAGCTCCTCGCAGTCGCCTTCGGCCGCGGTGCCATCGTCGCCATCGTCGCCACCGTCGTCCTCGGCGGCGCCGTCATCGTCGGTCACGCCGTCGTCGGTCGCGGTCGCGCCGTCGTCGTTCCCGTCGCCGCCGCCGTCACCGCACGCGGTGGCCAGCAGCGCGAGCGCAGCAGCCGCAGCCACCACCTTGCGTCGAGTGTGGATCATCGTTGGTCGTCCCTTCTCGTACCCGTCGCGGTGACCGGCGGGTCACCGCGTACCCCGTTGCTCGCCACGTTCCTTGCCACCTCGCCTGGCTCTCGCCTCGCGTGTTCCTCGGCCGGTCCGGTCACGACTCGGTCGCCGTCGGGACCATCCACCGTTCCAAGCTTGCCACCGTCCCGTACAGCGCGAGCCCGAACAGGCACAACGCGAGCACGGTCGCCCAGGCGCCGGTGTAGTCCGCCGTCGCCATCAAGGTCTTGATGAAGAAGCCGGCGCTCGACCGGAAGCCGCCGAAGAAGTCGGCGACGACGGCTGCGATGACCGCGAGCGCTGCTCCGACCCGGAGCGCGCCGAACACGAACGGCAGCGCCGTCGGCAGCAGCAGCTTGACGAAGACGGTGCGTCGGTTCGCGGCCAGGGAGCGCATCAGCTCGGTGTGACCGGTCTCCGCGGCGTTCAGGCCGGTGATCGTGTTGACCAGCATCGGGAAGAACACCACCAGCGCGACGACGGCGGCGTTCGACCACACCGACAACGCGCCGAACCACAGGTTGAAGATCGGCGCGGTGGCCACGATCGGGATCGCCCCGAGCGCGACGCCGACCGGCAGCATCCCCTCGCGCAGCCACGCCCAACCGGCGACCAACGCGCCGGCGACGAAGCCGGCCAACCCGCCCACCAGGAAGCCGAGCAGCGCGGCTCGTCCCGTGGTCCACACCGCTTCAGCCAGACGAGGGAGGTCGTCGAGGAAGGTGCCGAGGATGGCGGCGGGCGCGGGTAGGAGGATGGGTCGGATCTCGAAGACCCGCACGATCAGCTCCCACAGGGCCAGCACGAGCAGCGCGGCGATGGCGGCCGGGACGACCCGGCGTAACCCCGATCCGACGCGCCCGGACAGCCCCGGGTCGGCGACCGGGGCGACGGGGGCGGTCGTCGAGGTCACGCGCGCTCCGCCGCGCGGAGCGTCTCGCGCACCTCGGTGACCAGCTCGTAGTAGCGCGGCAGCTCCCGGGTGGCCTCGTCGCGCGGGTAGGGCAGATCCACCGGGATCTCGGCCAGGATCCGGCCGGGGCGTGGGCTCATCACCACGATGCGGTTGGAGAGGAACACCGCCTCGGGGATCGAGTGCGTCACGAACACGATGGTGGTGCCGGTGCGCTGCCAGATGCGCAGCAGCTCGTCGTTGAGCCGTTCACGGGTGATCTCGTCGAGCGCGCCGAACGGTTCGTCCATCAGCAGCAGCGAGGGTTCGAAGGCAAGGGCGCGGGCGATCGCGACGCGTTGCTGCATGCCGCCGGACAGCTGGTGGGGGCGCTTCCTCGCGAAGTCGCTGAGCTCGACCAGCTCGAGCATCTCGTCCGCGCGGGCGGTCCGATCCTGGCGGGAGTGGCCCATGATCTCGAGCGGGAGCTCGACGTTCCTGCGCACGGTCCGCCAGTTGAACAGCGTGGCCTTCTGGAAGACCATGCCGTAGTCGCGGTCGCAGCGGGCTTGGTGCGCGGACTTGCCGCTCACCAGCACCTCGCCGTCGGTGGCGGGGGTGAGGTCGGCGATCGTCCGGAGCAGCGTCGACTTGCCGCAGCCGGACGGGCCGATCAGGGAGACGAAGTCACCCTGGGCGACGTCGAGGGTGACGTCGGACAGGGCCACGACGGCCTCGTCGCCGGTGCCGAAGCGCTTGGTGACGCCGCGGACCGAGACCAGGGGTGCGCCGGTCGGGCTGTCGGTGGGCTGCGTTGCCGTCATGGGGCGGGTCACCCTCCGTGGGAGCGCAGGGCGACGCGCTCCAGGCCGACGATGATGAGGTAGGCGGTGATGCCGAGGAGGCCGGCGACGGCCGTGGTGGCGAACAGCTGGACGGCGTTGTTGCTCACCCGTCCGAAGGCGAAGATGGCGCCGCCGATACCCGCGGAGCTCGGTGCGGAGATCTCGCCGACGATGGCGCCGACGACGGCCGCGGTCGCGCCGATCTTCATACCGACGAACAGGTGCGGCAACGCCGCCGGGACGCGCAGCTTCCAGAGGCGCGTCCAGGAGGAGACCGCGTAGGAGCGCATCAGTTCCTCGGCGGTGGCCTCCGCGCAACGCAACCCTCGGACGGTGTTGATCGCCACGGGGAAGAACACCAGGTACATCGACAGGACCGCGACGCCGGACCAGGACGGCAGGAACTGCCACTGGTTGAACACCACGACCAGGATCGGCGCGAACGCGATGAACGGCACCACCTGCGAGGCCACGACGTAGGGCATCAGCGCGCGCTCGGCGAGGGGGGAGTGGCGGAACAGCACGCCGAGGAGGAAGCCGAGGAACACGCCGAGCACGAACCCGACCGCGACCTCACGTGCGGTGTGGGCGACACCGCTGAGCAGGAACGCCCCGAGCGTCTCGCCGCCACCGCGGTAGGGCCGGCCGAACGCGGCGACGATGTCCCACAGGTGCGGGAAGGTCTGGGCGTTGCCGCTGCCGCGCACGACGATCGGCAGGGACGCGTCGGTCCCCGGCCAGGTGTTGCCGAGCGCGAGCGCGAGCGCGCGGTAGCCCTCCCACAACGCGCCGAGGAGCACCACCACGAGGGTGGCGTTCAGCGCCGACCGCAGCCGTCCGATCAGGGGACCTCCCGTGTGCGCGGATGATAAGCCGGTGACGATCCGGGACAACGGCAAAGGTTGCCGTCGCGGTGGGCCCGCGTTCGGCATGGGTACCACCCGCCCCGTCTTGGGTGGCGGGTTACGGTTCGGGCCCCTCGCTCGGCATCGCTCGGGTGCCGCATCAGGGCTCCCCGACCTACCGGACCCTTGGACGCCCGTCACAGCTACGGTCCCTGTCCATGAACGCGAGACGGCGTGCCTACATCGGTGAGCTCCGGTTCGCTGCGGACGTCGAGGAGAAGATCGAACGTAAGCACGGCCTCTCCCGCGAAGAGATCGAGGACGCACTCCTCTACACCTCGCCCATCGGCGCCCGCTGGCACGTGCATCCATCGTTCGGAGAGCGGCTCATCGTCACGGCGACGACGACGGCCGGGGCAGACATCATCTGTTACCTCGCACCGATCGATGAGCGGGAAGGCGTCTGGGCGTGCCGGACCGCGATGCGCCGCCGATAGCTAGGATGGGACCATGAGCGATGACAGCGATCTCACGGTCAACGACCTCGAAGCGTTCTGGGAGGAAGGCGAGGAGGTGGATGTGACCAACTTGGCGACACGGCCGGTGAAGCTCCTCGCCGCGCCGTGGACCGGACCGTTCTCGGACAACCAGTCGGTCGCGCCCATCCGGTCCAGCCAGGTGAGCGTCAGCGGGTCGTGAAACCCGCGCGCACCTCGTCGAGCTTGTCCTCAGGAACCACCAGGCCCACACGGACGAACCGGCACTTGAAGAACGTGCACTCGAGCGCTCCGATCGCGCCGATCAGATGCCGTTCTGGCGCGACCGGCCAGGCGAACGCTTCGAACGAGGTGCCGTCCCACGTGCAGTAGGTGATGGACGTCGAGCCGAGCGGCGCCATGACCGCAGGCCCGATGATCTGACAGTTCTCGAACGTCCGCCCCTGGATGACATCGTCGTTGACCGTCAAGTCGGCGAGACGGACGAGCTCGTTGCGGAACTCGCGCCGTTCGATCTCCACAGCTGCGTCCTGTCAGCACGGGATCACGGATCGATAGCGAGGCTAGCCCTGAACACCGGTCGCGGACGGGTGAACCGGCCCGGTGGGCCGGGCTCGACCCACCAGCACCGGCGAGATGCACCAGCCCCCGACATCGTTCAGTCGTCGATGCGCACGATGGCGGCGACCGGTCCGCCGCCCTGCGGCCCCTGGTGCAGCGCGCCGACGGACACGAACACCGCCGAGTCGCCGATCGTGGCCGCGGTCACGCCACCGACCGCGCCCTTGATCTGGCGGTGGTGGTGCACGTCGGAGTCGTCGAGCATCAGCTGGCGTCGACCACGGAGCTGCCCGGACGCGTCGGCCTCGCACTTGAGGAACACCCCGACCAGCTTGTCGCTGAGGTCGGTGTGGTGCGGACGCTCCGGCAGGTCGAGCCCCGCGGACCGGATCGCGTCCCAGATGCCGTCCTGGTCGATGGCGTCCTTCATGACGCTGTGACCGACCCGGTACTTGGACCGCGCACCGGCGGCGTTGCCGACCACGACGATCTGGGCCCGGTCGAGCTCGACGCCGGACGAGCAGGACGCCACCGCCGAGTACAGCGAGGTGTCCTTGCAGATCTGGTCCGCATCCGGCACCTCGCTGATCTCGCCGAGGCCGTAGGCGACGCCGAGCCCGGTGGTCCCGTTGGAGACGTCCATGGAGTAGAGGGTGTCCTCGGTGAACACGGTCTCGCCGCGGCTGTGGGCGTCGGCGATGGTCTCCTGCACGAGCAGCGGCGTCTTGGTCTGCACGTAGTGGACGTCAGCGACGTCGGTGATGCCGGCTTCCGCCATGGCGCGCTTCACGCCCGCGCCGACCTTCTCGACCATCGCGGGTCGCCCGATGTCCTCGGGCAGCAGCACGTCCGACATCGCGAACCCGACCGACAGGCGCTTCTCATCGGTGTCCGCACCGGCCTCGTCGGGGACGCGGGCGAACACGACCGCGTGGGGGGTGATGACGCCATCGCAGCCACCGGACCAGGCCATCGGGATCTCTTTGACCACGTCGGCGCTGCGTGATCCCTTGTCGACGAGCACACCGCGGTAGGCCTGGTCGGCCAGGATCCGGGTGTAGTCGTTGACCCCGCCGTTGCCCTCGGTCTTGCCGATCACGGCCACGACGTCGTCGGCGGCGAACACCCCGTCGTCGATCAGCTGGGCCAGCCCGGAGGCGTCGTTGACGCTCTTGAACTCGACCTTGCGGACCTCGAACGGCATCGCGGGCTCCTCGCAGCGGTGGGTGGTCAGCGCGTGCCGACCTCGCGCTGACGCTAGTCCGCGCCTCCTCGTCGCTCCATGTGAACTTCGTACGACGGGGACGCGCCGGGGGTAGCGTCACCTGCCGAACGCCCGGCGCGTCGTCCCACGCGGCGTGCCGGCCACAGGACCACCCGGAGTGGAGCCCGCCCGTGCCCAGCGCCACCGGTCCCACCGCCGGGCTCCCGGACGCGCAGGCGCTCCGCGAGGTGCTCGAGACGCCGTCTCTCTCGGGGTCGCAGGTGCTGGCCGGCGCCACGGGCCTGGACCGTGCCGTCACGCGCCTGAACGTGATGGAGGTGCCCGACATCGGGCCCTGGGTCAAGCCCGACGAGTTCCTGCTGACCACCGCCTACCCCTTACGTGGCCGGCCGGGATCGCTGCCGCAGCTCGTCGAGGACCTCGACGACGCCGGGCTGGCCGGGCTCGGCATCAAGCTCGGTCGCTACCTCGACGAGGTGCCGGCCGACATGCTGGCGGTGGCCGATGCACGCGGTTTCCCCATCGTGCAGCTCCCCGAGCACGTCTGCTTCGACGACATCCTCAACGAGGTGCTGACCACCCTGCTCAACCGGCAGGCCCGCCAGCTCGCACGCTCCGAACGGATCCACCGCGCCTTCCTCGGCCTCGTGCTCGGCGGCCTCGGGTTGCCCGAGATCGCCCGCGACCTGGCGGAGCTGCTCGATGGACCGGCTGCGATCATCGACCTCGACGGTGCCGTGCTGGCCTCCGCACGTCTCGACGAGCTCGACGCCGCCGATGGACCGCCCCCGGGCCGGTTCGTCGTCGATCTCCCGGCACGTCGAGCCTGGGTCGAGGATGAAGATGGACGTCAGCTCGGTTGCAGCGGGGTGGTCATCTCGGCGGGGGCCCGCGAGCACGGCTACGTCATCGGGCTGCGCGACGGGGACCCACCACCGCTCGACCTCGTCGCGCTGGAGAACGCCGCGACCGTCGCGGCGCTCGAGCTGACCAAGAAGCTCGAGGTGCAGGCCGTCGAGGACAAGTACCGCTCGGACCTGATGCACGACCTGCTCCGTCAGGTCGAGGACCGCGACGACGTCCTGCACCGGGCCGCGGGGTTCGGGTGGGACCTCGACCGCCGGGTGGTGGTGCTCGTGGTCCGGCTCGACCAGCCCGGCGATCCGGTCGTCCCCGACGAGGTGACCCGCCGCGCGCCGCTGCTGTCGGTCATCCGGCCCGCCATCGTCGAACGGGACCCGGGCGCCGCGGTCGCGCGGTTCAGCCACGAGGTGGTCATCGTCACGGCCGCGTTCGAGGGCAGCGATGGTCGCGGTGACGCGCGACGCTTCGCCGGTCGTCTGCTCGACCAGGCATCGAGGTCGGTCGGGGTCACCCTGTCGGCAGGGCTGTCGCGTCCCGTCCACGACGTGCGCGACATCGCCGGCGCGTACGACCAGGCGTCCCGCGCGCTCGTCATCGGGCGTCGCATCCACGGGCCGGGTGCCCTCGCCCACTTCGACGAGCTCGGTGCCTACCGGGTGCTGTCGCTGGTCGAGGACCAGGCCGAGCTGCGGTCGTTCGCCGACGAGGTGCTCGGTGAGCTCGCGGCCGACACGGCCGCTGCCGCGGACCTGCGCGCCACGCTCCAGGCGCTCCTCGATGCCGGGGGCAACGTGGCGCAGGCGGCCCGTCAGCTGCACTTCCACTACAACACCCTGCGCTACCGCATCGAGAAGCTCGAGTCGATGCTCGGGCCGTTCACGACCGACGCGCGGGTCCGCCTCGACGTCCAGCTCGCCCTGCTGGTCCTGGCCATGCACGGTGGGTCATCCAGCGTCTGACACGAACCCGCCGGCGGGGCGCCGGTCCCGGCCGGTTCGTTTAGCCGTGATGCGGGGGACACGCGCACGGGCGTGCGTTCGTGGCGCCATCCGGCGCATCCTCGCTCCGAACGGTCGCCGGGCCCGTACCCTGGCCGAACGGCCGGCCCGGCCCCGTCGGAGACCCAGTGGAAGACGCCGCGCCCCGCAGCCTCGAGATGCGCCGTCGGACCTACCTGGCGGTCCTCGGGTCGCTCACCCCGTTCCTGCCGTGGCTGGCGTGGATGCGCCGCGACGAGCCGGTCGGGGGGCCGATCTACCTGCTGATGTTCGCGGTGGTGGTCGTCGCGCTCGCCGGCCTCGTCACACGCCGGCTCGCCGTCGTCCGGGTGGAGCGGCTGATCATCGTCGCGATACCGGTGCTCATGCTCGCGCGGTTGTTCGTGGTGACCGTGATCGATCCGGTCCCCCTCGGCGTGCTGCGACAGCTGGTCGCGGAGACGGCCGGACCCACCGCGGTCGTGTCCGTGGTGGTCATCTACCTCGCGTTCGATCAGGCACGGGCGCGAACGTGGTCCATCGTGCTGTGGGTGGCGTTCACCGCCCTCCTGGTGCGACCGATCGTGGAGGGGGCGTCCACGAACTTCGGCGCCGGCGCCGCGCTGGTCCGCCAGTCGGTGACGCTGGCGATCATCGCCGGGATGACGCACGCGCTGGCGTCCATCAAGGCGAAGCTCGCCGAGGAACGGACCCGTGCCCGCACCCTCGAGGAGCTGGCGCACAGCGATGCCCTGACCGGGATCAACAACCGACGCGGCATCGAGGTGGCGCTCGCCGCCGAGCTCGATCGGGTGGCCCGCTACGGCGGGACGCTGTCGGTGGCCCTGTTCGACCTCGATGGCTTCAAGGCCCGCAACGACCACCTCGGTCACGCCGCTGGCGACACCGCGCTCATCGCCGTGGTCGAAGCGCTGGAGGCCGACCTGCGGGCGACCGACATCCTCGGACGGTGGGGAGGTGACGAACTGCTCGTGGTCGCACCCGCGACCTCGAACCCGGATGCCCTCCAGATCGCTGAGCGCTGGCGTGCGGCCGTCGCCGAGCTCGGGTTGGCCGCTGGTGACGGCGAGGTCACCACCTCGATCGGCATCGCGACCCTCCGCCCGGGCGATGACCTGCACACCCTGCTCGTCCGAGCCGACCGCGCCCTGTACGCCGCCAAGACCCGCGGGGGTGACCAGGTGATGTCCGGTGAGGACCTCGAGGCCCGACCGCTCCGCGGCCGGCAGCGGTCAGCGGGTCAGCTGCCACGCGGCCGCGACGAACGCCACCGTGACCACGAGCACGCGCAGCGGGCCGGGGCGCAGCCGTCGCCCGTAGCGGCCACCGAGGGCCCCGCCGATGGTTGAACCGACCGCGACCAGCCCGGCCACGGTCCAGTCGATGTCCGCGATCGCGATGAACAGCAGGGCCGACACGATGTTGGCCACGCTCGCGAGCACGTTCTTGATGCCGTTCACCTCGGTCATGTCGCCCCCGACGAACACGCCGAGGATGGCGAGCAGGATCACACCCTGCGCCGCCCCGAAGTAGCCGCCGTAGATGCCCGTGGCTGCGATCGATGCCAGCAGCAGGGGACTGCCCGCGATCTTGGGCTGGTGTATCGAGGCCCCCGCCTCCGTGCTCCCGACCGCCTCGGCCGTGGCTCCGGCCGCGGCCGCAACGGGCGCGGCGACCTCCGGTGCGTCGCTCGCCGCAGCCGCCCGGCGGCGGGCGGCGACCCGTGCGGCGACCCGCGGTTGCAGCGCCGCCAGCACCCCGGAGAGCACCAGCAGCGGCGGCACTACCAGCTCGAACGCACCGGGTGGTAGGAACAGCAGCAGCGCGCCGCCGGTCAGGCCGCCGACCGATGATGCGACGATCAGGCGCCGCACGAGCCGCGCGCGCCCGGTCAGGGTCGAGCGGAACGCAAACGCCGCCGTCAGCCCGCCAGGTACGAGCCCGACCGTGTTGGAGACGTTGGCGACCACCGGCGGGAAGCCGGCTGCGAGCAGCGTCGGGAACGTGATCAAGGTTCCCGCACCGACCACGGCGTTCATCGCGCCGGCGCCCACCGCGGCCAGCAGGAGCAGGGCCGCAGTCAGCGGCTCCACGGATCCGGCTCTACTCGAGCTCCTCGGTGGGGGTCGAGATGAACGGGATCATCGCGCGCAGCTGCTTGCCGACCGTCTCGATCTGGTGCTCGCGACCTTCCTTGCGCTTGGCCGCGAAGGTCTTGGCCCCGCCCTCGAACTCCTCGGCGAGGTTGCGGGCGAACGTGCCGTCCTGGATCTCGGTCAGGACCTGCTTCATCGCCGCCTTGGACTCGGCGTTGATGATGCGCGGGCCGGTGACGTAGTCGCCGTACTCCGCGGTCTCGGACACCGAGTGGCGCATCCAGGAGATGCCGCCCTCGTACATCATGTCGACGATGAGCTTGAGCTCGTGGAGGGTCTCGAAGTAGGCCGCCTCGGGCTGGTAGCCGGCCTCGACGAGGGTCTCGAACCCGGCCGTGACCATGTGGCTGACGCCGCCGCACAGGACCGCCTGCTCACCGAACAGGTCGGTCTCGGTCTCCTCGGCGAACGTGGTCTGCAGGACGCCCGCGCGGGTGAGCCCGAGCGCCGCGGCGTAGGACTTGCCGAGCTCGAGCGCGTTGCCGGTCGCGTCCTGGTGCACCGCGACGAGGCCCGGGACGCCCTGGCCCTGCTCGTAGGTGCGCCGCGCGATGTGGCCGGGCGACTTCGGCGCGACGAGGAACACGTCGACACCGGCCGGCGGGTCGATCCAACCGAAGTGGACGTTGAACCCGTGACCGAAGACGAGCGCCTGATCGTCCTCCATCGTCTCGGCGAGCCCGTCCTCCCACATCGCCTTCTGCACGGTGTCGGGGGCGAGGACGACGACCACGTCGGCCTCAGCGGCGGCCTCGTTGGTGTCGAGGACCCGCAGGCCCGCTTCCTCGGCCCGGACGCGGGACTTCGAGCCGGGCCGGAGGCCCACCCGGACGTCGACGCCGGAGTCGCGCAGGTTCAGCGCGTGGGCGTGGCCCTGGCTGCCGTAGCCGAGCACCGCGACCTTGCGGCCCTGGATGATCGAGAGGTCGGCGTCGTCGTCGTAGAAGATGGTGGCCATCGCGGGTCCTGTTCGGTTCGTCGGTGACCAACCTCCGGGGGTGGTCTCGGGCGGGAGCGTACGGAGCTTCGTGGGCGTCGCGCGAACCGGCCGCAGCTAGGGTGCCGGTCCACGACCCCGACGAGGTGACGCCGAGGTGCACGGTCCGCTGCATGGCATCCGGGTGGTCGACCTCTCTCGCGCGCTGTCGGGTCCCTACGCCTCGCTGATGCTCGCGGATGCGGGCGCCGAGGTGATCAAGGTCGAACGCCCCGGAGCGGGCGACGACACCCGTGGGTGGGGGCCGCCGTTCGTCGGAGGTCGCGGCGTCGACGCCGAGGGCGTGTCGACCGACCAGCGCGAGTCGGCCTACTTCCTGTCGGTCAACCGCAGCAAACGTTCGGTGGTGCTCGACCTCAAGGACGAGGATGACGTGGCGGACCTCCGTCGGCTCATCGTCGACGCCGACGTCCTGGTCGAGAACTTCCGGCCCGGCGTCATGGGTCGCCTGGGCCTCGGCGCGGACACGCTGCAGGAGCTCAACGACCGGCTGATCGTCCTGTCGATCACCGGGTTCGGCGAGGGTGGGCCCGATGGGCACCGGTCCGGGTTCGACCAGATCATCCAGGGCGAGGCCGGGCTCATGGGGATCACCGGCCAGGTCGGTGGCGAACCGACCAAGTTCGGGGTGCCGATCACCGACATCCTCGCGGGCATGTTCGGCGCCCACGGGGTCGTCGCGGCGCTGTTCGACCGCGAACGGACCGGGAAGGGGCAGCGCGTCACGACGTCGTTGCTGGCCGCGGCCGTCGGCGTCCACACCTTCCAGGGGACGCGTTGGACCCTCGGTGGCGAGGTCCCGCGCCCCGGCGGCAACCACCACGCCACCATCGCCCCCTACGGCGCGTTCACCTGCGCCGACGGGTACGTCAACGTCGCGGTGGGCTCCGACGGCCTCTGGGGACGGTTCGCTCCGCTGGTCGGCATCGCCGTCGACGATCCACGGTTCGCGTCCAACGCCGACCGCGTCGCGAACCGTGAGGACCTCGCCGACCGCATCGACGCGGCCCTGGTCGGCGACACGGTCGACGTCTGGATGGCCCGCTTCGACGGCGCCGGCGTCCCGGCGGGGCGCATCCGCACGATGGACCAGGTCTACGGCTGGGAGCAGCTCGAGCACCTCGAGCTGATCGACCGCGTGACCCACCCGACCGCCGGTGACCTCGAACTGCCCGGTGCCCCGGTCCGGTGGTCGCGATCCGGACGCCGGCCCGCTGAACCGCCCCCGACCCTCGGTCAGCACACCGACGAGATCCTCCACGGCGGCGAGCCCGTGGATCCCGGCGAGACCGTGGATCCCAGCGAGACCGTGGATCCCGGCGAGACCGTGCATCCCGACAGCTGAGGTGGGGCCGCCCCGTCCGCAGCGCGTCGACGTGATCGGGGCGGCGCCGGCGTGGACGCGGCCCGAGGTGGCCGCCACCGTGCTCGCCGGCCTCCTGCTGTCGGTCCTGCTGATCGCCACCTCGAACACGGGTCCGGCGCTGGTCAACGACACGCGGGCCGCGGCCCTGGCGTCGTGGTCGCTCGGGACCCAGGGCGAGCTCGCGCTCCCCGAGCCCTGGCCCGCCAGCGCGAACTACTGGGGGGTCACCACGCCGGACGGCCGGGTGCACGTGAACCGGTTCCCGGGGGTCGCGCTGTGGGCGACGCCGGCGTACGCGGTCGCCCACCTCGCCGCTGGATCGCCCGACCCTCCGGCCCACCCGTTCCTGGTCGACCTGCGACCGGCTGGCTGGAGCGCGGCGCTCACCGTGGTCGCGGTGGCGGTCGCGGCGTTCGCGCTGCTGCGTCGCGTCGTGCCGAGGTGGTGGGCAGCGGGCGCGGCGCTGGTGGTGACGCTCGGGACCGGGATGTGGTCGGTGGCCGCGGACGCGCTCTGGCCCCACGGGCCGGCGGCGCTCGGGCTCGTCGCGTTGCTGCTCGGGTGGCGCCGGCTGCACGAAGCTGCGGCTGATGTCGCGGGCGCGGTCGGTGACGTGGCGAGCCGGGTGGCGGGTGGCGTGGAGGGCACCACGGTGGATGGTGTGGCGCGCCAGGCGGCCGGTGGTGGGGCCGTCTTGGCTGGGATCGGTGCCACCACCGCCGTGCTGGTCCGCCCCCACCTCGCCGTCGCCACGGTGGTGATCGGCGCGTGGGTGCTGATCCGGGAGCGGGCGGCTCGACGGGCCGGGGTGGCCGCGATGGCCGGCACGGCGGTGGGGCTGGCGCTGCTCAGCCTCTACAGCTGGCGCGTGTTCGGGGTGTGGACGCCGACCGCCGGGTACGACGTCGGTGGACACCTCGGCGGCTTGGTGACCCACTCGCCGTGGCAGACGCTGCGTTCGTTCGGCGCAGCCTTCATCGGTCTCGAGCGCGGGCTGCTGGTCTGGTCGCCCGTCGTCGCGGTCGCGCTGGTCGCCGCCTGCTGGCAGCGCCGCCGCGTGCCGCCCTGGACCGTGGTCGCAGCGATCGCGGGCCTCGCGTACCTGCTGGTGCAGGTGCGTGCCGTCGGACATTTCGGCGGTGCGCACTTCTTCGGTCCGCGCATCTCGCTCGAGGCCCTCGTGCTGGCGACCCCGCTGCTGGCGACGGGTGTCTGGCACGCGGGCACGGCAGCAGCCGCATCGGGCCGGGTCTCCCGCGCGGCGGCGGTGGCCGTGCTGGTGATCGCCGCCGTCGGATCGGTGGGTTGGCACGCGTTCGGTGCCGTGGCGCGCAGCACCTCACCGGAGCAGGTGGCGAGGTGGGAGGAGATCGACCGCACGGTCCACCGGGACTTCGGGGACCTCGACCTCGGCGACGTCGACCTC
>NZ_JBBEBZ010000153.1:0-2510 GCF_040882075.1 Nitriliruptor sp. | reverse complement strand
TGGATCAGCGGTGTCGTGCTGCTGCCCTCGGCGGGTGGGGACCACGCCAGCGCCGCGACCATGGCCATCCGCCCGACCGTCGGTACGGCGAGGAGGAACCACGCCAGGTGTGGATCCGCCGCGCCCGTGGCCGACGTCAACACCACCGTGATGAGTGAGAAGCGGACCAGCATCACGCTGACGAGCGCGACGACGCCGAGCGCGCCAACGCGCGGGTCGCGAGCTACGGCCAGCGCTTCTGCTCCTCTTCGCCGGGAGCCGATCACGTCGCCGACGTCGGCGACACCATCGAGGTGGAGCCCGCCCGTCACGATGGCGTCAGCCGTGAGGACAGCGGCTGCGCCGACCAGGGGCCCGAGCCACAGCCCGACACCTGCGCCGACTCCCATCCAGATGGCACCGATGGCCAGCCCGACGAGCGGGAACGCGAACAGCACTGAGCGGCCCGGGGCGGTGCGGATGGCGCCGACCGGCAGGATGGTGAGGAGGGCGAAGGCTGCGCGCACGTCAGCTCCCCAGGACCTCGTCGAGCGTTGCGATCTCGCGGAGGGCCGCCGCGGCCGCCTGCAGGAGCGGGATCGCCAGGAGGGCTCCGGTGCCTTCACCGAGCCGGAGCTGGAGGTCGATCAGCGGCTCGAGGCGCAGGTGCTCGAGCGCGACCGTGGCGCCGGGTTCCGTCGAGCGGTGCCCGGCGAGCAGGTACCCGTGGCAGTCGGGGGCGATCGCCACCGCGGCGAGGGCCGCAGCGCAGGCGTTGACCCCGTCGAGGACCACAGGCACCCGCCCAGCCGCGGCCGCGAGGATGACACCGACGAGCGCGGCGTGCTCGAGACCACCCACCCCGGCGAGCGCGCCCAACGGTTCGTCGTCTCGGTGGCGCGCCACGGCCGCTTCGACGGCTCCGACCTTGCGTGCGAGCGTGGCGTCGTCGATACCGGTCCCCCGACCGGTGACGTCGAGCGCCTCCTCGTGGGTGAACACGGCGATCAGCGCGGCGGCTGCGGTCGTGTTGGCGATGCCCATGTCGCCGGTCGCGAGCAGGTTCGAACCGGCCGAGAGGAGCTCCTCCGCTGCACCGGCGCCAGCCAGGATCGCGCGGGCGCAGTCGTCGTCGCTCATGGCCGGTTCGACGCTGAGGTCCCGCGTCCCCGGTCGGACGTTGGAGCGGCGCAGCCGTGGATGATCGGCGAGGGGTGTCGCGACACCGACATCGAGCACCGTGACGCGCGCATCGACGATGCCGGCGAACGCGTTGGCGGTCGCACGTCCGGCGCAGAAGGTCTGGACCATCGCGGCCGTGATCGCCTGCGGCCAGGGACTGACACCCTGGGCGTGCACGCCATGATCCGCGGCAGCGATCACGAGCCCCGGATCGTCGAGCGCCGGCGGTGGACAGGATCCGGCGATGGCTGCCAGTTGGGCCCCGAGCGGTTCGATCCGTCCGAGTGCGCCGGGCGGGGTCGCCAGCGCCGCGAACCGCTCCAGTGCGGCGTCCCGAGCGGCCTCGTCGATGGGTCCGACCTCGGCGAGTAGATCGGCGACAGCGTTCAGAGGTGTCACGTGGCGGGCCTTCGAGCGAGATGGTGGGCGATGCGGTCGACGAGCTGGTCGTTGATCGCGGGGGTCCGCACGGCCACGCGGAGGTACGAACGGTCGAGACCGGGGAAGTTGTCGCAGCGCCGGACGGCGAGCCCGTCGTCGAGGAGACGCTCGCGCAGGTCGGGTTGCGGGGTGCGCAGCAGGACGTAGTTCGCTGCGGCGTCCCAGGTCGTGACCTGTGGGATGCTGCGCAGCCCCGTCAGGAGGTGGTCCCGGGCCCCGGCGACCGCTTCGGCGCGGCGGCGGCGTTCGTCGTCGGCGCCCGTCAGCGCGATCAGGGCTTCGAGCGCGAGGCGATCGACCGCCCAGGGTTGCCTCGCAGCGCGCAGCCGTGTCGCCAGGTCGGCCCGCGCGACCAGGTAGCCCACCCGCAGTCCGGCCAGGCCCCACAGCTTGGTGTAACTGCGGAGGGTCACGACGCCGGCAAGATCGTCCCGTGAGGCGATGCCGGCCGCGTCGGGCAGGAACTCGGCGAACGCCTCGTCGACGACGACGGTCCGACCCGGGCGGCACAGCGCGGCGATGGTCGCCGTCGGATCGACGATCCCGGTCGGGTTGTCGGGCCGGCCGAGTACGACCAGGTCCGCGTCGTCGGGGACCTCATCGGGGTCCAGGAGCCAGTCGTTCGGACGGCGCTGGACGTGCACGATCGGCACGTCGGCGTGGCGCAGCGCCGCCTCGGGTTCGGCGAAACCGGGATGAACGCATGCCGCGAGCTGTGGTCGCAGCACCCGCGGCAGCAACCACATCCCGTCGGCGGCTCCCGCGAGGGGGACGATCTCGTCGGGGGTGCGACCATGGCGAGCGGCGAGGACCTCACGCGCGGCGGTGTCGTCCGGGTAGCTGGCGAGGTCGACGAGGCACCCGGCGAGGCGGTCCCGCAACCAGGCCGGGGGCCCGTCCAGGACGTT
>NZ_JBBEBZ010000152.1:0-16338 GCF_040882075.1 Nitriliruptor sp. | reverse complement strand
TGTCCTCCATCCTCAACTGGTACGTCGAGGAGGGGACGATCTTCAAGGGCGGCTCGGGCGCCGGCATCAACCTGTCGTCCATCCGCTCCTCCAAGGAGATCCTGAAGGGCGGCGGCGAGGCATCCGGTCCCGTCTCCTTCATGCGTGGTGCGGACGCGTCGGCCGGGACGATCAAGTCGGGCGGCAAGACCCGTCGCGCGGCCAAGATGGTCATCCTCAACGTCGACCACCCCGACATCGAGGAGTTCATCTGGACCAAGGCCAAGGAGGAGAAGAAGGTCCGCATCCTCCGCGACGCCGGGTTCGACATGGGCCTCGACGGGGCCGACTACGCCTCGATCCAGTACCAGAACGCCAACAACTCGGTGCGCGTCACCGACGAGTTCATGGAGGCCTACGAGGAGGGCACCACCTACCCGCTGCGTGCGGTCACCACCGGCGAGGTCATCGAAGAGAAGGACGCGCGTGAGGTCATGCGCCAGATCTCCCAGGCCGCCTGGGAGTGCGCCGACCCGGGCCTGCAGTACGACACCACGATCAACGACTGGCACACCTCGCCCGAGGACGGCCGGATCAACGGCTCGAACCCGTGCTCGGAGTACATGCACCTCGACAACTCGGCCTGCAACCTCGCGTCGCTGAACCTCAAGAAGTTCTACGACTACGACGCCGGCCGGTTCGACGTCGACGCGTTCAAGCGCGCCGTCGAGGTCATCTTCACCGCCCAGGAGATCGTCGTCGGGTTCTCGTCCTACCCGACCGAGGGGATCCGCAAGAACGCGCTGGCGTTCCGTGAACTCGGCCTCGGGTACGCCAACCTCGGTGGCCTGCTGATGAGCATCGGTCTGCCCTACGACTCCGAGGAGGGTCGTGCGTGGGCCGGAGCGATCACGGCGCTGATGACCGGGCACGCCTACCGCACCTCCGCGGAGCTCGCGAAGGTCAAGGGCGCCCACGATGGCTACGCCAAGAACGAGTCGGCGATGCTGCGGGTCATCGGCAAGCACCGCGCCGCGGTCGACGAGATCGACCCCCGTCCGGTGGCGCCGGATCTGCTCGACGCCGCCCGCACCGCGTGGGACGAAGCGCTCGCGCTCGGTGAGAGCCATGGCTACCGCAACGCCCAGGCGTCCGTCCTCGCGCCGACCGGCACCATCGGTCTGATGATGGACTGCGACACCACCGGCATCGAGCCGGACCTGGGCCTGGTCAAGATGAAGAAGATGGTCGGTGGCGCGTCCATCGAGATCGTCAACCAGACCGTGCCGCAGGCCCTGCGCCACCTCGGGTACGCCGAGGAGCAGGTCGAGGCGATCATCGCCTACATCGCCGAGAACAAGACCATCCACGGTGCACCGGCGCTCCGCGAGGAGCACACCAAGGTGTTCCAGTGCGCCATGGGTGACGACGCGATCCACTACATGGGTCACGTCGGGATGATGGCTGCGGCCCAGCCGTTCATCTCTGGCGCGATCTCGAAGACGGTGAACCTGCCCGAGGAGGCGACGGTCGAGGACGTCGAGCAGCTGCACCTCGACGCCTGGAAGCTCGGCATCAAGGCGATCGCCATCTACCGCGACAACTGCAAGGTGGCTCAACCTCTGTCGGTGTCGAAGAAGGAGAAGACGCCGGCCGAGGTCGCCGCGGCGGTCGCCGACGCGCACGTGCCGATGCGGCGCAAGCCCCCCAAGACCCGTCCGAGCCAGACGATCAGCTTCCGCGTCGCCGACGCCAAGGGCTACCTGACGGCAGGCGAGTACCCGGGTGACGGTCTGGCCGAGATCTTCCTCAAGCTCGGCAAGCAGGGCTCGACGCTGTCCGGTCTGCTGGACGCCTTCGCGATCAGCCTCTCGATCGGTCTGCAGTACGGCGTACCGCTCGAGACCTACGTGTCGAAGTTCATGAACATGCGTTTCGAGCCGGCCGGCATGACCGACGACCCGGAGATCCGGTTCTCGACCTCGCTGGTCGACTACGTGGCTCGCAAGCTCGCGATCGAGTACCTGCCGTTCGAGAAGCGGGAGGCCCTCGGGATCTTCACGCTCGACGAGCGGACCCGGATGCTCGACGAGAGTTCTTCCGCGGAAGAACCTGCGGTGCCGACGGCGCCGTCGCCCGCGGCGGTGGCGCAGGCGGCTCCGATGCCGAGGTTCCAGGGCGGCTCGGTACCGATCGATCACGACGCTCCGATGTGCTTCGAGTGCGGCATCAAGATGAAGCGCGCCGGTGCCTGCCACGTCTGCGAGTCCTGCGGCACCACCAGCGGCTGCTCGTGAAGCGGATGGCAGCACTCCGATTCGAGTCAGGAAGAACCCAACCTCGTCGATCGCGAACGCGTCGTCGAAGTCGAGCAGCGCGTAGCCGAGCAGCTGGTAGCACCGCTCGCGCCGCAGCGTCGTCGCCACCGACGTCTTGATCTCCAACAGCAGGCCGCCGGCGACCAGGTCGGCGTCCGCGCCGCCGCCGACCACGCCACTGCCTGCGAAGAACGGGCCGAGGTGCAGCGGCGCACGCCCGGCGACGGCCGGGACCAGCACGTCGTGGACGACCCCGGCCAGTTCGGCGAGGTCGTCGAGGACCGCGTCGGGCGCCAGCTGCCGAAGTGCGCCGGAGGTCAACCTTCCCGCGCCCTCCACCAACGGTGACCGTGGTTCGGCGCCGAACCGGTAGGCCGTCTCGAGCAGCGCGACGACGTAGGCATCGCACCCGAGCTGCCGCTCGTCGTCCTTCGTCGGACGACGGGACGCCGGGAGCCCCACATCCTTGCAGCGGCGCCGGTGGTCGTCGAGGAAGGCCGTGACGGCCGCGGCAGTGCTCGCCGCTGCGGCGGCGCCATGCTCACGTTCCACCAGGGCGACCACGTCTGTCCCGCCACGTTCGGCACACTCGAGCTCCGGCGCCGCCAGCGCCAACCCGGCCCGGTGGTCGAGCGCGGTCCCGACCTCACCCCACGGGTAGCCGGCCGGCGACGACGGCTTGATCGGGGCCGTAGCGGTGCGGGTCCGGCGCACGTCTGCCTGCATGCCCCGCAGGTCCGGCAGGGTCTGTTCGAACCAGCCACGCAGCGGGCCGCGTGCCTCCTTCAGCTGGCTGGTCAACGACACTCATGGCTCCCCGGCGGCGGTCGACGTCACGCCGCGACCCTACGAGCGCTGTGCGACATCCTGCCGCTCACGCCGCTCGGGTCACCCGCTCGCGCGCCCCGAACCCGGATCAGGGTGCTCCGGTCCGTGAACTTGGACGCTACGAATCGGAGCAGCCTGGTAGCCGCACGGGAAGCGTCCGATCGGCTCAGGATGGACCCCGTACGGGGTCCATCCTCGTGTGGGTGACCGCTACCGGCAAGGGTGAGTGCCTCCGCGTCACCAGTCGGCACAGTATCAACGTAAGTGATAACTTTATCACAAACGTTGATAGTATGGAGGATGTGATGGGCGCGATGGCGCCAGCCTTGGCCCCGATCTTTCGGTCCGACACACAGATGCGCCTGCTCGGGGAACTGGCGTGCGCCCCGGCCGGCCAGGAGCTCGACATCAGCGAGCTCGCCCGGCGCACCGCGGCGCAGTACGCCACAGTGCATCGCGAGGTTGAGCGGCTGCTCATGCTGGGCATCCTGACCGAAGCACGGGTGGGAAGATCGCGCACGATCGCATGGTCGGACCAACCGCCCTACGCCGCGCCCCTGCGGCAGTTGCTGATGCAGACCTACGGCCCGTTGCCAGCCTTGCGCGATGTGCTTGCTGACCAGCCCTGGATCGACCAGGTCTTCGTGTTCGGGTCCTGGGCGCAGCGGTTCACCGGTGAGCCGGGACCGCCGCCCAACGACATCGACGTGATGGTCGTGTTCGACCCCGACCACCCCGATTTCCCCGAGGAGGACACGTTGGCGATCTTTCAGCTCGTATCACGAGCAGGCGGGCGCGTACCCGGCGCAGCGTTCAATGCGACCCCGGTCGAACGCGAGGAGTGGGCCCAGCGCTCGACGGCGTTCCTGCGCGGCGTGAGCGATGGGCCGCGGGTCGGCGTGCACGGCGACGACTACGGACGGGTGTCGTGATGTCGCTGCGACCAGAGGTCCGCGCCCAGCTCGGACAGTTGCTGCAACCACGCTAGCCGGATCACGAGACTGCTCTCAGTCTCGTCGAGCAGGCCGAAGGGCGCCTGGAAGCGGGCCGGATCCTGCGCAAGGCCGAGCAACACCTCACGGCCCACGACGCGTTCTACTCCGCCATCTGGGACGCCCTTCGCGCGGTGATGGAGGAGCTCGGTCTCCAGCTGGCCGGTAAGAAGGGCGAGGACGGGCAGCACGTGGCCGTGATGCAGTTCGGTGAGGCAGAGTTGCGGGATTCGCCCGAGGAGCTCGAGGCCGGGAAGGCGCTGGACGCCATCCGGGTGCAGCGCAACGCCAACCACTACCGGATGGCCAGCCCGCGTCTGGGTGTCGTTCCCAGGATCGCCGGCATCGTCGTGCGCGCCGCACGGTCACGGATCGGTGACGCCTGACGCGACGTCCCTCGAGAACTGGAACGCTGCTACGAATCGGAGTACTGCCAACCTGCTCCGATCAGCCCTGCCAACCGCACGTGATGCGGATGGCAGCACTCCGATTCGGGTTCTGGCAGCCCGAACGTCTGTTCGAGTAAATACAGATGGCAACAGGAATCGGAGCGGGTTGGCAGCTGCTCCAGGCCGCCCGTGAAGTTGTGACACCGCCGCCACGGCGCCGCATTGCCTCTCGAGGCGAAGCAGGCAACAGTCGTTCGTAGCCGACGTCGCAGAGGGCACGTCAGGCGACGCCATCGCGGAGCTGCTCACCCGCTACACGTGACCGTTGATCCTTACGTCTACCCCGGTCGACCGTCTCGGCTTCTTCCTCGGCGAGGTCAACGCCCTCCACCCGTTCCGCGAAGGCAACGGCAGAGCGCAGCGCGAGTTCTTCCTACAGGTCGCGCTCCACGCCGGATGGCGCCTCGACTTCGCCTCGATGGATGCCGTCGAGAACGTGGAGGCCTCCATCGAGGCGACCCTGGACTCGCACGTGCGCCTGGCCTCCATGCTCGACCCGTTGATCTCGCCGCTCTGACAGCCAGCCGTGGGCCTGGTCCACCTCCAGACCGTCAGCTCGCCTTGGCAGCCTCGAGCCGAGGCTTGCATGAACCGTGAAAGTCGATATAGTCGTGATAACCGTGAAAGGTGAGTGGGGTGCGTGACCAGACCACCAAGCAGATCGCCGACGCCCTGGGCTTGGCACCAAGCACCGTGCAGAAGTACGCACGCGACGGCCACGTCCTCCATGACATGACGCCAGGGGGTCACCGGCGGTTCAACCTCGAGGAGGTCCGCGCGGCCCTGTTCGAGGAGGCCAGCAGCCTGCGCCGCCCCGCCCTTGCGTTGGACGGCGGTTTGGGCACCGGCGAGGCTGTGACGTTCTCCGAGGCTGCGGCAGCAGAGCGCGACATCCGCGCTCTGGTTGCTCTGCCAGAGCAGGGGCCTTCGCCTGAGCGCACAGCACTGGAAGACCTCTTCGGTACCGCTCGCCGAGTGCTTGTCTCGACTGCTGGATGACTTCCGCTGAGGCGGGACGGGATCGACTCGAACAGCTGCTTCGTACGCTGGGTCAAGGGGACCTGATCTCGCTCGGGGCGGTCACGATCGTCGGCGCAGGCCCTTCTGCTGCTGCAGCAGCCGCGCACGCCGAGGTCGGCGATGACACGCTCTGGTCGGTGACCGTTGAAAGCGAGGCGGGCTGGTACGTGGTACTGAGCCAGGACTGCGACATCGTGCGCGACCCGGCCGAGGAACCCTGCATCGTGGTCTGTCCCCTCGTGTACGTCCCCGCTTCTCGCTGGCACCAGCTGCGAAGTGGCCCGTACTCGCCGCGTCACTTCCCGTACCCGGACGAGAAGGGCCTACGGCCCGATGCTGAACGCTGGCCTGTGGCAAGCCTCCTGTACGTCAGTAGCGTCGACAAGACCGCCCTTCTGCACGAGAGCGTCCGGCAGCTCTCTCCGCTGACCGGTCCCCAGCGTTCCCGGTTCGGACGATGGGTAGCCCGACGGTTCGGACGTACTGCCCACGACGACCTGGTCGAACGCGACGTTCTCTCCGCTGCCGGTGCTCGCATCCGCAGCCTGAGCAAGAGCTTCGCGAAGGCAGGTAGCCCGACCGACGTGATGCGGCTGGTGGCGGCAACCGAGGAGTGGTACGTCGAGGCCACCGACCAGAACGTGAAGTTGCACGCCGTCCTATCAGAGGCGTCCGCCAACGCAGCAGGCCTGTGGGACAACAGGGCCGGTGACTGGCATCACGAGCGGATCGTGAACGCCAGCAAGAACCTTCGAAAGGATCTCGCCAAGCGTCTCCCTGCGGGCGGTGGCTACGTGCTGAACGTCAACGCGACGAGCCTCGACCGGGTCCCGTCCTCGCAGTACGTCTCAAGTTGGGCGGTTTGGACACTCGAAGGTGACGATGCCCTGGCGTCGGAGTAGTGGGAGCACGGTGGTCATCGGACTCGCTCCCCGCCGCCCGGTTGAGGTCGGTTGCGCCTGGGCTGCGGCGTCGCGTTCCACGCTCATGCGGGGCGACGAACCTCGGCCACCCACCCAGAACACGAACGTGTCCAGACGCGAACGTGTCGGTCAACTTCGTGATCGAGCGGGTCTCCTCGACCGAGCCGTCGGCGGGTCAGCGGGATCGTTCGAGCTCAGCGGCACGACGCTGCACGTACCGGCCGGTCGGGGTGTCGTCGGCGGCGGACGCGATCGATCCCAGCCACTCGTCGACCAGTTCGACCGCGCGGTGTTCCGAGAGCTTCCACGCGTGTCGGCCAACCATCTCGCGCACCATCGCTTCGAAGGTGACGTCTTCGAGGCTGCGGTGCACGCCACCAACCCACATCGCGCAGCGGACCTCGAGCTTGGGGAACAACATGGTGGGCACCGTGTCGTACAGCGGCGCGAGTCGCACCGTCCCCGGCGGGTCGAGCAGCAGCGAGAGGTTCTTCGCGTGCGCGTCGGAGTTGCCGATCAGGACCGTGAAGACCATCGAGCCGGCGAGCTTGCGAAGTTCCTCATCGGGGTCGGTGGCCCGTTCGAGCAGGAGTGCGGCAGCGTCGATGAACCCTGGGCCGTCCGCTTCCTGGTACTTGGCCCGCCCGTGCCGTTCGGCCGGGTCCTTGCCGACCGCCTGCAGCAGATCCTCCTGGTGGATCCGGAGGACCTCGCCGTCGGCCCCGGCCTGGCGGTCGTAACGTTCGACGACCAGGCACGGTCGGCCATCGATATCGAGCATGCGCGGGTCGATCGTGGTCAACCCGACCGCGCGAGCCAGTTGTAACGCCTCGGCCTCACGTACGACCACTCCTGGGTGCGTGAGGGGGTCGGGCTTGAGGATGTGGGTGGACGGCAGACCCCCGGCGGGTCGTGCCCAGCCGGTCGGACTGGAGGAGGCGACGAGCAGGAGCTTCTCCTGAACGCCGGCCAGCGACAGCTCGCTGTCGTCGTGGCTGCCCAGCGGTTGGTCCGGCAGCGCCGTGATCGCCGCGGCGAGTTCGTCGAACGTCGCGTAGCCGACCGCGTGCGGCCGGCGGGTGGTCGGGTCCGCGTCCGGGTCGGAGATGACCAGCGCACCCGCGATGTCGCGGCCGTAGGAGGCCAGCAACCCGAAGGCGTCGGAGGCGGGCAGGTCCCGTTGCGCCGCGAGCGTGTAGCGGGCCTGGCCCTCGGACAGCAGACCGTTGAGGAACGCGGTGGCGTCCTGGGGCCGCGGCCGCACCGGCAGGGAGGATGAGATGACAGGCAGACCTGCCTGCCACCGATCGCGGGCCAGCTCGGTGTAGGTCAGCTCGACGCGCCCCTGCCGCCTTCGTTCCTGCAGCTGCGCGACGAACTCACCGTGCAGCTCGACGTCGAGGCGCGTGGGACGCTCAGGCACCACGGGAGCTCCGGGGCCGCACCACCAGCTCGAGGTCGAGGACGCGCAGCAGATCGAGCAGCAACTCGAGCAGCCGCGACGATCGTCCCCGTTCGACGTGCGCGAGGTACGGGCGGGACACACCGGCCCGTTCAGCGAGCTCGAGCTGGGTCAGCCCGGCTTCACGGCGCGCGTCCTGGATGGCAGCGCCGAGGTCCGTGGCGCTGCGGACGGAGTACTGCACGACCACCTCCTCACGGTGTGTCGGTACCGAAACACAGATCCTTGGCAGCTGGATGTGCCGGTATAGTCACAATACCGAGGTCCTCCGGTTGTGACAACATCGTGACACCGCTGGACCCCCCGCGCCGAGGCCAGGTCGGTGCGGCCAGCGGGCGGACACATCGTGGAGGACCACGACGTCCTCTCCAACTGGGGTGTGGCGCAGGACGACGACGGGCCGGTGGGGTGTGGTCTCCCTCGGTGGCTGCTTCTGAGGTGCGTTCGCACGCTCGTCACCGATCGCGATGACCGGCGTGTCCTCACCGTGTCCTCACCGCGATGCGGCCTCGAACGCCTCTCTGCGGACCTCGAGGTCGTCCGCGGTTCGGAGCACGAAACGCACCAGCCGAACCGTCTGCAGGTGCGGGGCCATCGCGATGACCGTGCCCGAGGCGACATCGGCGGCGTCACGGACCGGGTAGGCGAACGCGCCGGTGGAGATGGCGGGGAACGCGACGGAGGTCAGTTCGCTCGCGTCCGCGATCTCCAAGGCCGTGCGGTAGCAGCTGGCCAGCAACGCTTCCGCAGGTTCGTCCTGGCCGAAGACCGGGCCGAGGCAGTGGATCACCGCACGGTTGGGGAGCTCGTGACCGCCGCTGAGCACACACTCGCCGGGTGCGATCGGCGCCATCGGCCGGCACTCCTCGGCCAGTCCAGGCCCGGCAGCCCGGTGCAGCGCACCGGCCACTCCGCCACCGATCTCGAGCGCCGCGTTCGCCGCGTTGACGACCGCATCGATCCCCGGTTGCGACGCGATGTCTCCGCGTGACAGCTCGATCCGGACCCCGGAGACGTCGTAGGTGTACATCGGCGCTCCTCCGTGGGGGCTACCTGCAGCGACGTCACGGTAGACACGGCCGTTGCGCAGCGCCCTGACCGTCAGACCTCGCGGCCGACGGCGCGTAGCTGGCGTCTTGCGAGCCCGGCCGTCGCGACCCGGCGCTGCCTCGCTGCCCCCTCTGCCTAGCCACGACGAGCCGGGAGTCATCCGCCCGGTATCGCCCGTGTAGACGCGGATCTGTGACGCGGCCGGGAGGAGGGCGTACACCGGCAGATGTCGGATCACGGAGTGCTGCCCACGTTCGCGCTGCGACGGACCGCCCATCTCGGTCCCGTCACAGCCGACGCCGAGGACAACCTGCGGACGGTGGCGCGGGCGATGCCCGAAGCTCACGGCTACCGCGTCATCGACGCTGCCCACGGCGGTGACGCGCTCCCGCGTCGAACTGGCCCTCCCAGGCGAGCTCCCGCACGTCACCGCGGACGTCGTCCACCTCGACGCTGCGGGATCGGGCGTCCTCGCGTGCTCGGTCGAGGAACCGGGACGTCACGTCGAGGCCGGTGACGTGTCAGTGACGTGTCGGTGAGGAGCCGGCTGTAGGAGAACAGGTAGTCGTCATCGAAGACGTCCTGCGCGTCGAACCGCCACGCCGCTGCCATGACACCTCACCTGTCGGGCCGCCGGTGGAGGTCCGGAGCATCACAGAGCGGAACTCATCCGACCCGTGTTCGCTCAGCCGACGATCCAGCTGGCACGTCGGCTGGTGGTCGGGCATCGGGGAGCGCACCCGACTCGCCGACCTGCTCGGCGAGGACGCGGAGCGCGATCTTGCGGTCGCTCGAGGTGCGCCGCAGCCTCTGGTACGCCTCACCAGCGTCGATGTCGTGCCGCTCCATGAGGATGCCCTTGGCCAGCCCGATGACGTCCCGGGACCGGACCGCCTGTTCGAGCCCGGCCTCGGTGATGGCGGCTTTCAACGCCACCGCTGCGTGCGAGGCGAAGACCTGCCCCAGCACCTGCGCGTGCGCGTCGAAGGCGTGGGCGTGGGAGGAGAACATGTTCAGCGACCCGAACGTCTCCTCACCACCGGGGCCGAGGAAGAGCCGGAAGCTGATGCTCGAACGCAGGTCGAGTTCGAGCACCGCCTCGCGCCACTTGGGCCACCGTTGCTCCGCGGCGACATCGTCGATGACGACGGTCTCGTGCACGGAGAGGGCCTGGAGACACGGACCCTGGTTGTGTCGGTACTGGGCCTGATCGGCCGCGAGCGCGGTGCGGTTCGACCACACCGGTGTCGACACGGCACGGCCCCGGATGAAGCTGATACTGGCTCCCTCGCAGCCGTCGATGTAGTCGCTGCCGAGATCGACGATGCGTTGGAGCGTCTCGTCGAGGTCCGGCGCTGCCGCCAGCTCGCGAGCGATCTGGGCGACGGCTTCGAGCGCTTTCTCCGCGGCACGTGTCTTCCGGTCTGGCACTGCTCGAACCTTCCTGGAGGGTGACGGGCGCAGGTCGTGCGCCTCTGCGAGCGGATCGTCAGCGGCGGGCGCCGATCACGTGGCTGACGTGCGGTTCGCGGCTCGGTGAGGTCGCGGGGACCGCAGCGACCTGCGGTTCATCGGACCGGTTGTGTTCCGCCGCGAGCTGGTGCGCCAGATCGAGGATCCAGATCACCGCGGGGGTGTGGGACGGGTCGAACCGGTCCGCCTGCTGCCACACCTCGACGAAGGCCTCTTCGACGACGGTGTCGGCCCAGATCGGGTCGTCGAGCGCACGCCGGACGTTGGCGTACACGAGCCTGGCGATGTGGTCGTACAGGCTCGCGAGCGCCTGGTGATCGCCGGACGCGACGTCGTTCAGCAACTCGTCGTCGCTACGTGGCTGCGGCGTCACCGTGGTGTGCCGTTGAGGCAGCGACCAGCGTGGTCGTGACGAACGTGTCGGCACTTCATCTCCGGACGTCGGCGTGCCATGGGCTACGCCGTGCCAGGGTTCGGAGCACGGGGATCAGCGTACGCCCTGACGAAAACCCACGCACGGAGAGCACGCACGGCACGGAGAGCACGCACGGCACGGAGAGCACGCACGGAGAGTTCGAGATCCGTCGTCAGGGCCAACGGCCGGGTGGGCGGGGGAGCCAAGGTGTAGGTTCGAAGCTCAACGACGTCCTTGCCCCGGTCCTCGGTGGTGGCGCCTCTGTGAGGAGCCATCCTGCCGGTCGGAGCTCGCGTGACCCATCACGACCCTTCGCTGTCGGAGAGTTCCGACGTGGCGGCTCCCGACCTGACCTCGGTCGAGGTCCTAGCCGGAGGCGTGACGGCGCGGTGAGGGACGTCGACCGGCTGGTCAGAGTGCTCGACGCCCTCGAGGCGGCGCCGGGCGAGAACGTCATCGAGCGGCTGTGCGCCGGGGCCGCGGGCCTGCTCGGCAGCCCCGGGGTCGCCGTCGCCGTCGCGACCCCAGGTCCCGAGCTCCTGACCCTCAGCCGGACCGACGTCTGCGACTCGTGCGATCGGCTCCAGACCGACTTCGGGGAGGGGCCGGCGTGGGCTGTGCACCGCAGTGGCTGGCCGGTGATCGTCCCTGACCTCGGACGGGACGACAGGTGGCCCGCCTTCGGTCCGGCAGCGTCCGCTCTCGGTCTGCGAGCGGTGTTCGCCTTCCCGCTGCGCCGGGGGTCGGCCAGGGTCGGCGCGCTCACCCTGTACCGCCAGGTGGCCGGTGACCTGACCGACGACGAGCACGCGGACGCGGTGGTCGTGGCCCGTGTCGCCGTCGGTCTGGTGCTCGCCTCGCAGGCTGGACGACCGGTCGATGACCTCGACGAGATGTTCCGCAGCGGTGGCCCCGGCGAGGTCGCGGTCCACCAGGCGAGCGGCATGGTGTCGGTACAGCTCGGTATCGCCGTTGCAGCCGCCATATCGGTGCTCCGGGCTCACGCGTTCTCGGCGGGCCGGCCACTGCACGACGTTGCACTTGACGTCATCGCTCGCCGGCTGCGGATGACGGACCCGATGAGCGATCCACCGGACCTGTGAGGTCCCACGGCGTACCTTCGACACAGCGGCCTAGCCCTTGGCCTAGCCCGCACAGATCAGGATGCGAGGATGAGATGGAACGCACCGAAGCCGTGGCGACGGAACGGGAGCGTCGGCTCGTCGCGACCTTCGTCGAGCTCGCGGACACGCTGGTCGAGGATTTCGACGTGGTCGAGCTCCTCTACACGTTGACCGAACGGGTCGTGGAGATGAGTATCGCGTCGGAGGCGGGGATCCTGCTCGCGGACGAGGCGGGCGATCTGCAGTTCATGGCCGCTTCCGAGGAACGCACCCACCTGCTCGAACTGTTCCAGGTGCAGAGCCAGGAGGGCCCGTGCCAGGACTGCTTCACCACCGGTCTCCCGGTGGGCGTCGACGATCTCGAGGACGCGCAGGACCGGTGGCCGCTGTTCGCTCCCAAGGCCCTGTCGGTGGGGTTCCGCTCCGTCCAAGCGGTGCCACTGCGGCTCCGCGGGGAGATCCTCGGAGCCCTCAACTTGTTCCGCAACGAACCCGGTGGGATCGGCGACGAGGACCAACTCGTGGTCCAGGCCATGGGTGACATCGCCACGATCGGCCTGCTCCAGCAACGCGAAGCTCACCGTGCCGCCACCGTCACGAACCAGCTCCAGCACGCCCTCCACAGCCGGATCAGCATCGAGCAAGCCAAGGGCGTCATCAGCCAACAGTCCGGCCGCTCGATCGAGGACTCGTTCACGCTGCTCCGTGCGTACTCCCGCCGGCACAACCACAAGCTGAGCGATCTGGCCCGTGGTGTGGTCGAACGCGAGATCGACGCCGACGGTCTCAGCGCCTGACGAGCCCGCCGTTCTCGCGCGTCGAACAGCCCGCGGGCGTCGCTATCGTCGCGACGCCGGACCTGGGAGGTCCGCCGCGACACCGTCCGGGGAGGGCGTTCGGGTGGGGCTCGGAGATCGGCTGCGTCGACTCGACGACCACTTCCTGGCAGCTCCCGAGGGATCGTCGAGCGCGAAGATGGCGACCGGCCCGACTGGCGAGAGGGTCACCCGGGCTCGGCTTCCTGCAGCACCGCCGCTGGCCCGGTGCGAGCTGAAGTCTTCAGCGCGCCGTCAGCGATGGTCGTCGAGGGATGGTGGCGACGGCGGTGTCGTGCCACCGTCGAGCAGCGTGCGGTCGCCGAGGGGCTCGTCGAGCTCGATGGTGAACGGTGTGTCGGGGTTCCCTGGGCAGGCTGCGGGCCCGGTGACGGGGATGACCGCGAGCGTGATGGTCACCGTCTCCGGGCCGTACTCGACGGTCGCCGGAGCGATCCGCCCTTCCGCCGAGGTGCCGCTCGCACAGGCGCGTTCGTTGACCAGCACGTCGATACGGGTGGTGTCCGGCGTGAGGGCGGCGCCCGGAGCCGGCTCCCACGGCGCCACCTGAGCGTCGTCGGCCGTCGGCGTGCGTTCGATCTCGAAACAGATCCGAGCCGCGCCGTACCGCTCGGACAGTTCAGCGAGCCGGTCGTCGCTCGGTTCCAGGATGCCGATCGTCACCCGGTTGAGCTGACCGGTCCCCGATGCGGTCGAGGAGATCGAGCCCGGACCGTCGCTCGGACCGAGTTCCGCTCGACCGATCTCGTCCTGGAGCTCGCGCAACTCGACCTCGCTGTGCTCGACCTCGACCACCCACCACGCGGCCCCGTAGCGCCCGCGGACCAGCTCGGCGTAGCGATCCACGTCCTCGGTGAAGCCGACGACCATCGACCCGTACCGCTGGTCCCCCCAGACCCCGCCGAAGTGGTCCGGCCACTCGATCGGTCCCTCGGTCTGCAGCGCCCCGATCGCCGTCGGCGGAGCCTCAGGAGCGATGTGGACCGTCTCGCCGTTCTCGAGCTCGATGATCTCGGGCTCAACGGGTTCCTGGATCGGGAGGTCGAGGATGGCGTCAGCGGTGGTCAGGGCCGGATCCGCTGGGGGCTGATCCTCCGGCGGAGGCTGGTAGCTCCGGTCGGGGATCTCCGAGCAGCTCGGCGCGATAGCGGCGCCGGGGTCCGGCGTCGCCCCGTCCATCGCCCCGTCCATCGCGCCGGGTTCCGCCTGGATCGATGGTGGCGGCGTGCCGCAGCCGCCGACCATCAGGATCGCTGCGCAGCCGGCCCAGATCCACCTCGATCGTCGGCTTCGTGGTCCCGTCCCGTTCCACGACACGGCGGCTCCCTCGTCAGCGTCGAACGGTGAGACGCTGCTGGCCCCCCGTCGGTTCCGTGCCGCTCGTACCCGAGCACGCCACCGGACGCGAGGGTGAACGACGACCGACGTCGTGGTCGAGGGAGCTTCTTCCGCGGAAGAAGCGGCGATCCTGAGTGGGCACCGGCATGATCGGGCAGCGGTGGGTCGAGACGAGGTGCTGGGGTGGCGGACAAGATGGTGGCGCCCCAGCCCAGCTGAACCGGTGAGCCCACCTCTGGTGCGAGCCGGCCTCGAGGGCTCACCGTCGCGACCCGTGATGGTGGGGATCACGGCGTGTCGAGGCCGCTCGGATCGTCTGGAACGTCGACGGCGTGTTCGCGCAGGATGCTGAGCGGCACGACCTCGAGCGCGCGTTCGCTCGTGGCCGCCAGCGCGACCGGGGCAGCAGCACCGTCGGCGTGTGCGCGGAGCCAGTTCGGTGCGGTCACGCACCAGCGGTCGCCGGGGGAGAGGCCGGGGAAGCGGAACTCGGGCCGTGGTGTGACGAGGTCGTTGCCGATGGCCTGCTGGTGTGCCAGGAACTCGGCGGTCATCACCGCGCAGATGGTGTGGCTACCGATGTCGTCCGGCGCCGTCCGGCAGGTGCCGTCGCGGAACCAGCCCGTGACCGGGTCGGCGCTGCAGCCTTCGAGTTCGCCGCCGAGGACGTTGCGATCGCTCATGGCGCGAGGCTAACCGCGTGGCCGGCCGGCGCCTGTTCAGAGCGCCGCCGCCTTACCGCGCAGCACGGCGGACTCACGCTGGTTGGTCGCCCGCTCGGCAGCGACGAGGAGCTCGGCACGTGCCTCTTCGGTCCGCCCGAGCTGCGCGAGGAGTTCGCCGCGGACGCTCGGCAGCAGGTGCGAACCACGCAGTTCGCCCGCTGCCGTGAGCCCTTCGACGATGGGTAAGGCGCTGGCCGGGCCCGTCGCCATGGACACCGCGACCGCCCGGTTCAGCTCGACCACGGGGCTGGGCGCGAGCCGGCCGAGCGCCTCGTAGAGCAGCACGACGCGTGGCCAGTCGGTCTCCTCCACGCTCGGCGCGATCGCGTGGCACTCGGCGATCGCCGCCTGCAGGCCGTAGCTGCCCGACCACGGCCGACCGCATCGGCCCGCCGGAGCGCCGCGCGCCCTCGCCCGATCTGCGCCCGGTCCCACCGGTTCCGGTCCTGATCGGCCAGCAGGATGGGCGCACCGTCGGGGTCGGTGCGTGCCGCGAAACGCGACGACTGGAGCTCCATCAGCGCGACCAGCCCGTGCACCTCGGGTTCGAGAGGCAGCAGCCCGGCGAGGACTCGGCCGAGCCGCAGTGCCTCGTTCGCGAGTTCGGGACGGATCCAGCGGTCGCCGCGCGTCGCGGCGTAGCCCTCGGTGTAGATCAGGTAGACGACGCCGAGCACCCCGCCGAGGCGTTCGCGCCACTCGTTCGGCTCGGGGGTCTCGAACGGCACGTTCGCAGCGGCGAGCATCCTCTTGGCCCGCACGATCCGTTGCTGCACGGCGGTGACCGGCACGAGCAGCATGCGGGCGATCTCGTCGGTGGTCAGGCCGGCGACGACGCGGAGGGTCAGGCACACCTGGGCTTGGCGCGACAGGACCGGGTCGACCGTTCGTCTGATGTCGGCCACGCGTCAGCTGCCTCGGCCCATCTCGCTCACGACGTGCCGAGCTGCTCGCGCCACCCCGCCTCCTTCTGGATGTACTCGTTGTCGGCGTGGTCCGTGAAGTCGGCTTCGTCGGTGACGCGACGGACCTCGAGCTTGTTGCCAGGACCCAGCGGGGCACGACTCGCCCACTGCACGGCCTCCTCCTTGCTGCTCACCTCGATGATCCAGAAGCCGTTGAACAGCTCGTGGGTCTCGCCGTACGGGCCGTCGGTGACGATCGGCGTCTCCGACTCGAAGTCGACGATGAACCCGTCGTCTGGTTCGGCGAGGCCCTCCCCGGCCAGCAGCACGCCGGCTTTCATCATCGACTCGTTGTAGGCGCCCATCGCGTTGATGACCTCCTCGAAATCGAGGTTCTCGTACGCCGCCTTGGCCTGCTCGGTCGCCCGCATGATCAGCATGTACTTCACGGTGGTTCCTTCCCGGTGAGGCCGCCCCATGCGGCCTTCTACCACCACGTCG
>NZ_JBBEBZ010000151.1:0-16364 GCF_040882075.1 Nitriliruptor sp. | reverse complement strand
CCGACGACGATGCCGACGACGATGCCGCCGCGGACGGCGAGGTGACGCTGCGGCTGCTCACCCACGACTCGTTCGACGTCTCGGACGACGTCCTCGCGTCCTTCACCGACGACACGGGCATCACCGTCGAGGTCGTCCCCTCGGGCGACGCCGGGACCGCTCTGAACCAGGCCATCCTCACCGCCGACTCGCCGCAGGGCGATCTGCTGTTCGGCGTCGACACCACGTTCCTGTCGCGGGCGCTCGACGAGGACCTGTTCCTGCCCTACGTGTCACCGGAGCTCGACCGGGTGCCGGCCGACCTCCAACCGGCCGACGACCCGGAGACCCCCGTCGACGTCGGGGACGTGTGCCTGAACTACGACGTCGCCGCCTTCGAGGACGGCGACGTTCCGCCCCCGTCGTCGCTCGACGACCTCGTCGACCCCGCGTACGAGGGCATGACGGTCGCGATGAACCCAGCGACCTCCTCCCCTGGCCTGGCGTTCCTCCTGGCGACCGTCCAGGAGTTCGGTGACGACGGGTGGTTGGCGTACTGGGAGCAGCTGCGCGACAACGACGTGCTGATCACCGACGGCTGGTCGAGCGCCTACTACGACGAGTTCTCCGGCAGCGGGCAGGGTGGCGACCGTCCCATCGTGGTCTCGTACGCGTCCTCACCCGCCGCCGAGGTGGTCTTCGCCGACCCGCCCGTCGACACGCCTCCCACCGCGGTGGTCCAGGCCTCCTGCGTCCGGCAGGTCGAGTACGTCGGGATCCTGCGCGGCACCGAGCACGAGCCCGAGGCCCAGCAGCTGGTCGACTTCCTGCTGAGCGTCCCGTTCCAGGAGGACGTGCCGCTGACGATGTTCGTCTACCCGGTCGTCGAGGATGCCGACCTCCCGGAGGTCTTCACCGAGCACGCCGAGCTGGCGCAGGAGCCCTACGCCGTGGATCCGCTGACCATCGGTGACGAGCGGGACCGCTGGATCAGCGACTGGACCGACACGGTGCTGCGCTGATGGCAGTGGCGCGAGCCACCGCTCGCGCCACCCGCCCGACGCTGTCGCGGGGCGGGCAGCTCGCCCTGCTCGCCCCGCCGACGCTGTTCCTGCTCGTCCTCTTCGTCCAGCCCGTCGCGGCGATCGTCTGGCGCGGGCTGGCGCCGGACGGTGCACCGGACCTGTCGGGGGTCGTGGGTGTGCTCACCAGCCCGTCGGTTCGGGGGGTGGTGTGGTTCACCCTGTGGCAGGCGGTCGCGTCGACCGCCCTGACCCTCGCGCTCGGGCTCCCCGGTGCCTACGCGTTGTCGCGGTTGCGCTTCCGGGGGCGCCGCACCGTGTCGGCGTTGGTGCTCGTCCCCTTCGTCCTCCCGACGGTCGTGGTCGGCAGCGCGTTCCTGGCGCTGCTCGGTCCGCGGTCACCCATCAACTCGGCGCTGGTCGGACTCCTCGGTTCGGGAGCCCCGACGCTCGACCTGCGACGCACCGTCGTCGCCATCCTGCTGGCCCACGCCTTCTTCAACTACGCGGTGGTCGTGCGCACGGTGGGCGGCGCGTGGGCGAACCTCGATCCGCGGCTCGAGGACGCGGCCCGCAGCCTCGGCGCGTCACGTTGGCGCGCGGTCCGTGAGGTCGCGCTGCCGCTCCTGCGACCAGCCATCCTCGCGAGCGCCGCCATCGTGTTCCTGTTCACCTTCACCTCGTTCGGCGTGGTGCTCCTCCTCGGTGGACCGGGTCTGGCGACCCTCGAGGTCGAGATCCACCGTGCGACCGTGCAGCTGCTCGACCTGCCGCTCGCCAGCGTCCTCGCGCTGCTGCAACTGGTCGCGGTCATCGCGGCCCTCACCGTCTACGGACGCCTGCAGCGCCGGTCGGTCGCCCGCACCCCCCGGGCCGCCGACGAGGCCCTCCACGCGCCGGCGACCGCGAGCGAACGCTGGTTCCTGCGCGCGAACCTCGTGGTCATCGGCCTGCTCCTGGTCGCGCCCCCGGCCGTCCTCGTCGAACGTGCCCTCGCCACCGGGGACGGGTACGGGCTCGGCCACTTCACGGGGCTGGCGACCCAGGCGAGAGGCACCGTGCTGGCCGTCGCCCCGCTGGCGGCGGTGCGCAACTCGCTGGTCTTCGCCGTCGCGGCCGCCGTCATCGCGACCGTGCTCGGCACCTGCACGGCCATCGCGGTCACGGGGCGCCGGGGCCGTCTCACCCGTCTCGTCGACCGGGGGCTGATGCTCCCGCTCGGCACCTCGGCGGTGACGGTCGGGTTCGGCTTCCTGATCAGCCTCGACCGGCCACCGTTCGACCTGCGCGGGAGCGTGTTGCTCGTACCGCTCGCGCAGGCGCTCATCGCGACGCCGTTCGTGGTCCGCTCCCTCGTCCCGGCCATCGAAGCCATCGACACACGACTGCGGGAAGCCGCTGGCGTCCTCGGGGCGACACCACGCCGGATCTGGCGCGAGGTCGATCTGCCGATCGTCGCCCGCACCGCGCTCGTAGCGACCGGCTTCGCGTTCGCCATCGCGGTGGGTGAGTTCGGTGCGACCGTGTTCGTCGCACGCGCCGAGCTGCCGACCGTCCCGGTGGCGATCTTCCGGGCGCTCGGACGACCGGGAGCGGCCAACTTCGGTCAGGCGATGGCGCTGTCGACCATCCTGATGGCCGTGACGGCGTCCGCTCTCCTGCTGATCGACCGGCTGCGCGTCGGTGAGGTGGGACGCTTCTGATGCTCGACGTCACCGATCTCACCGTCCGCTACGGGGACACCGTCGCCGTCGACGGCGTGACCTTGCACGTCGCCGACGGCGAGGTGGTGGTCGTGCTCGGACCATCGGGGTGCGGCAAGTCGAGCCTGCTGCGGGCGGTGGCGGGGCTCGAGCCGCCCGCGTCCGGCAGCATCCTGCTCGCGGGCGAGGACCTCGCCGGCCGACGACCGGATCAGCGCGGCGTCGGGCTCGCCTTCCAGGACCACGCCCTGTTCCCGCACCGGACGGTGGCCGACAACGTGGCGTTCGGGCCGAGGATGCGCGGCTGGTCGACCGCCGACGTCCGGCAGCGCGTCGCGGAGGTGCTCACGCTCGTCGACCTGACCGGGTACGACCAGCGACGGGTCACCGAGCTGTCCGGAGGCGAAGCTCAGCGGGTCGCGCTCGCCCGGGCGCTGGCACCCCGACCGCGTCTGCTGATGCTGGACGAGCCGCTCGGATCGCTCGACCGGGGCCTGCGCGACCGGTTGCTGGTCGAACTCCCGCGGGTGTTCGCCGAGTCGGGCGCGACCGTCCTCCACGTCACCCACGACCAGGACGAGGCGCTCACGCTGGCCGACCGGGTCGCGGTGATGCGGGCCGGTCGTATCGCTCAGATCGGCACGCCGGACGAGCTCTGGCGGGCACCGACCGACGCCGGCGTGGCGCGCTTCCTCGGGCTCCACCAGTTGCTGCCCGGGCAGGCGGATGCGACCGGCGTGACCACCGCCCTCGGCCACCTCCGGGTCACGACCGACCAGCACGGCGACGTGCTCGCGCTGCTGCTCCCCGGGGCGCTCGACCTCGACCCGTCCGGGGAGATCACGGGGCAGGTCGCGGCACGTCGCTTCGCCGGCGACCACCACGTGCTCCACCTGCGCGTCGCAGGCACCGAGCTTGAGGTCCCGGTCCGCGGGCTGGATGCACCGCGCCCCGGTGACGAGGTCACCCTCCGGCTCGACCACCGGCTCGTCAGGGTCCTGCCGGAGGAGTGATCCGCAGGGCCGGCGGCGGCGACCCGTCCGGACGACAGGCCGGGCGCAGCTGAGGGGGTACCGGCGTCGGTGTCCTACGGTCGGAGGCCGACGACGACCGAGCCGACGTGCCCGAACCTCAGAACGACCCCGCGACCGACGACAGCGAACGTGGAGCGCCCGTGCCGACGGGCGGCCCACCGGCACCGACCCGGCTGTGGCTCGTCGGCCGCGGCGCCTGGGCTCTGGTGGGGATCGCGGCCGTCCTCGCGCTACTCGGCTACATCGCGTCAGCGCTCACGATCGTCATCATCCCGGTCATCCTCGCGCTCTTCCCCGCGACGCTGCTCGCGCCCGTCGCGGATCGCCTCCGCGGGCTCGGGCTACCGTCAGCAGCCGCAGCACTGCTGTCGCTCGTGCTGGGACTGGTCGTGTTCTTCGGGGTCCTGGCGGGCGCTGTCGCCCTGGTGGTCGCACAGCTGCCGGACCTGCTGGACTCGGCCTCGGAGGGTGTCGGGCAGATCGGGGGCTGGCTCGAGGACGACCCGCTCGGGGTCGGCGTCGAGGGGTTCTCCGACCTGATGACCTTCGCCCAGGAGCAGCTCGGCGAAGCCGGTGACCTGGCGGGGAAGGCGAGCACGGCGGCCGGGCTGGCCTTCGAGGTGGTCGCCGGCCTGCTGCTGATGTTCGTCGTGCTCTTCTTCTACCTCAAGGACGGTCGCCGGCTGCGGGACGCGATCGTCACGACGGTGCCGGAAGCGCGCCAGCCCATCGTCCGCGAGGGTCTCGACCGATCCTGGGGCACGCTCAGCAGCTACGTGCAGGGCCAACTCCTGGTCGCGTTCTTCGACGCCGTGCTCATCGGCATCGGGCTCCTGATCCTCGGGGTCCCGCTGGCCCTGCCGCTCAGCATCCTCGTGCTGTTCGGTGGGCTCTTCCCGATCGTCGGTGCCGTAGCCAGTGGCGCGCTCGCGGTCCTCGTCGCGCTCGCCGACGGGGGACTGACGACGGGCCTGATCGTGCTCGGGATCGTCCTCCTCGTCCAACAGATCGAGGGCAACATCCTCGAACCGCTGATCCTCGGACGGACCATCCACCTGCACCCGATCGTGGTGCTCACGGCCATCGCGGCCGGGGCATCGGTCCTCGGGATCCTCGGCGCCTTCCTCGCGGTCCCGGTCGCGGCCATCACGGCGCTCGTGATCGACCTGATCCGCGGACGCGGCGACGATCCCGTCGACGCCGAGGAGGCGTCCGCAGATGCGAAGGCCGCGGCGAGCTGAGACGCTCGGTCAGTACACCGGGATCGAGTCGTCGATCTGGCGGGCGTAGAGATCGATCCCTCCGCGCATCGAGCGTGCCTTGAACCCCGCGCCGCGCATCAGCTGGGTCGACTCGAGCGACCGGACACCCGACTTGCAGTGCACGACGTACTCACTGGTGGGGTCGAGCTCGGCGAGCTTGCCCGGCAGCTCGTCCTTCGGGATCAGGACCGCGCCGGGGATGCGGTTGATCTCGTACTCGTGGGGCTCACGCACGTCGAGCAGCACCACGTCCGGCTTCTCGGCGATCTCCGCGTACTCGGACGGCAGGATCTCGAGATCGGTCAGGTCGAGCTCGTCGGCACCCTCGGTCCGGTCGTGGGCGGGCATCCCGCAGAAGTCCTCGTAGTCGATCAGCTCGGTGACGGTGGGCTCGGGGCCGCACACCGGGCAGTTCGGATCCTTGTTGACCTTGACGTAGGTCCAGCGCTGTTCGAGCGCGTCGTACAGCCCGAGCCGGCCGATCATCGGGTCGCCGATGCCGGCGATGAGCTTGATGCCCTCGATGCCCTGGGCGGTGCCGATGTGGCCGGCCATGATCCCGAGCACGCCACCCTCGGCGCAGTTGGGGACCATCCCTGGCGGTGGCGGCTCGGGGAACATGCAGCGGTAGCAGGGCCCCTCTGCGCCCCAGAAGACGCTGAGCTGTCCCTCGAAGCGGAAGATCGACCCGTACACGTTGGGGATGCCGAGGAGGACGCAGGCATCGTTGACCAGGTACCGGGTCGGGAAGTTGTCGGTCCCGTCGATGACGAGGTCGTAGCCCCGCAGCACGTCGAGCGCGTTCTCCGAGGTCAGGTAGGTGCGGTGCTCGACCACCTCGACGTGCGGGTTGATCTCGAGGATCGACCGCTTCGCCGACTCGACCTTGTGGGTCCCGATGTCGGAGGTGCCGTGGATGACCTGCCGCTGGAGGTTCGAGGCGTCGACCACGTCGTCGTCGACGAGGCCGATGGTGCCGACACCCGCGGCGGCGAGGTAGAGCGCGAGCGGCGAACCGAGGCCACCGGTGCCGACGAGCAGGACCTTGGCGGCCTTCAGCCGCTCCTGACCCTCGATCCCGACGTCCGGGATGATCAGGTGGCGGCTGTAGCGGGCGATCTCATCGTGGGTGAGCGGCTCACGACGGTCGACGACCGGAGGGACGCGGGTGGGCTCTGGTGAGGCGGACGAGGCCACGGATGGACTCCTGGAGGTGGGCTGCAGGGGATGGAGTCGAGCTTCGAAGTGTCCAACGCCGTTCGAACGCCCGAGCTTCCACCGTAGGGAGAACGGTGCGAACCTCCGGACCGCGAGCGCGTCCCCACCACCGGACCACACCCTGACCACGCCGCGGCCGCACCGTCCGATGCCGACGCCGTGGCCCTCGGCTGACGTCGGGAGCAAGTGGTCGCTGGCGCCCACGCGACCCGTCCTGGCGAGCTCAGGCGACGTGGTGGTGTCCGCGGTATCGGCAACGAGGGCCGCAGTCGGGTGGATACCGATGAAGGTGTGGACAACGCGGCCTCGGGGCCCCCGATCATCCCTGGCGGACGGCCTGACGTTCCTGGATCTGAACGTCGGCGAGCGTGACCGGCAGCAGCGGGGCGGTGATCGTCCCCACGAACGGCCCAGCCTCGTACGAGACGGTCCAGGTGTCGGTCACGGTGATATCGACGAGCGCCGCGTGCGTGTAGACGTGGTTGATCGCACCATCCGGGTAGCCCGTCCCACCGCTGCGGTGCGTCGTGACCGTCCCGTCACCCCAGCCCACAGCGCTCTCCCCCGTGGCGCTGAGCTGGACATCGAACGTCACGATGCCGAGGTCGACCGGGACCGACACCGGACCGAAGTCGAGGTCGTGTTCGGTGACCAGGTAGGTCCGCAGCCCCGTGAGCGCGAACCCAGGAGGTAGCGACAGTGTCGGCCGTGGGAGCTGCTCGCTCACCGTCGCGGTGATGAACTCCTCCACCATGGCGACCGGCAGCTCGACGGCCGGATCTGCGGGACACGGGACCGCAGAGCTGACGCCATCCCGGTCGAGCCCGAGCCCGATGAACAAGCCTGCGTACTGCTGCTCAGCCTGAGCCTGAGTACCGGCGGCGTCCTCAGGCAACACCCGCGTCCACTCACGCTGCGTGCAGAACCCCTGGTTACCGTCGTCCGGGTCACCCGAGTTCCCGAACCGAGGCACCGAGATCCACACGTACGGCGACGCCGCGGCGGGACCCGACCGAGCCGAGGCCGGTGTCGGAGGCAGAGCAACTTCGAGGACTTGGGTGAAGGACCCGTTTCCCCCGAGCTTCGATTCTCCACCTCCGATTCTTGGACCTTCGTCCGCCACCGCAATGCCGCTGGCTTGCAGGCCCAAGGCACCCAGCGCGAGGGCCGTTACGAGGCGGTGCCGTCGCCTGCCGCGCATCAGACAGCTCCCCCACACGTGTCATCGATAAGGGCCCTTAGCTCGTCGAGCTCGAGGTCCGCGACGAGTTCGGGTGCAGCCGGGTCGTTGCTGCCTCCCTCGAACAGCTGCGACTCGTCGTGCAGGAGCCACGGCGTCCGATTGGTCTCCGAGGCGGCATCGGACCTTGACAGTGCGTAAACCGAATAGAGCGTCGTGTTCGACCCAGCTCTGTTGACCTCGCCGCTGTCGGGAAGGCCAGTGACGACGAGACAATCCGCATCGGCTGCAACAACCGTGAACAGATCGAACCGCTCCTCGCCCATCTCCTCGGGAGCCAAGAAGATCTCGTCCACGTTCGTAGCCTGCAAGATCTCCTGCGCATCCTCGATGGTCCGAGTTCTGAGCGGTCCAGAGTGTGATGCGCCGATCAGCTCACCGACGTCCTCCGGCAGGACGGCCTGACCGTTCGCTTCAACCGACCGACGGATGACCTCTGTCCGGATACGGAAGAGCTCGTTCATCACCGATTCGACGTAGGCCTCATCGATCTCGTCGGGGATGGCGAACGGGTCCTCGGGCTCGGTCTCCGTCGGGTCAGGGTCAGGCTCCACGGTGGGAGCCGCCGACTCGGTGGGCGTGGGCTCGTCGACGGGGTCGTCCCCGCCGCTCGAACACGCGGCGGCTGCGACCGCTAGGAAGACGACGAGTGCTGTGCTGCGGAACCTGCGTGCCACCTGGCGCCCCCCGAGGACAACGCGACCGACCGGACGAAGAGGCACGAACATTAGCGAGAGTCCGTGGAGACGTTGGCAGTCATCCACAGGGGCGCACCCGCGGACTCGTCCCTCGCGCACCTCGTCATCGGGTGTCGGTGGGCCCGGGGGACCGGAGGACCGGAGGACCGGCCCAGGCTCCCGACCCCCCGTGTGTGGGTGGTCCGCGCGGCCGGACGGCCGGACGGAGATGACCCTCAGGCGACCTGGACAGCGGCCGATGAAGCGTTGAAGGTGGACACCACGAGGTCCGCCCGTCGGGTGTGCTTACCGCGGGCCGATCGAGACGGAGGAGCACGACGAGTTGGTGCCGGACCGAGACCTGGGCGAACTGCTCGGGCTGCTGGAGCTGATCCCCGAGATCCTGCGGGCGTTCGGCGACCTCGATGCGGCCGACCTCGACGCCGGGATCGACGACGCGTTGCGGCGGATCGGTAGCTACGCCGACGTCGACCGCAGCTACCTGTGCCTGCTCGACGAACCCAACGGCGTGATCAGCAACACCCACGAGTGGTGCGCAGCGGGCACCGAACCGCAGATCGACGAGCTCCAGCAGGTGCCGATGGAGGCGATCGCGTGGTGGCTACCGCGGTTCCGCAGCGGGCAGACGGTCCACATCCCCTCCGTCGACGACCTCCCCGAGGCCCGCGCCGACGAGCGGGACCTGCTCGCACCGCAGGGCATCCGATCGCTGGTGACCGTCCCCCTGCTCTCGTCGGGGCGGCTGGTCGGGTTCCTCGGGTTCGACTCGGTCCGGAGCACACGGGACTGGTCGTACGGATCGCTGCTGCTGCTCGGCGCGGTCGCTGATGTGATCTGCGGGGGCCTCATGCGTCGCGAGGCCTTCGAGGCCCTGGCGCGCCGTGAGGAGCGGTTCCGGGCGCTCGCGCGTCACTCCTCCGACGCGGTCATGGTCCTGGATGGTGCGCACCGTTTCGTGGAGCTCGGCCCATCGGTGGAGCGCGTGCTCGGCTGGCACGATCAGCTCCGCGTCGGCTCCAGCTACCTCGATGCCGTCCAGCACGACGACGTCGACCGGGTCGAGCTAGCGTTGGTGCACGCGTCGCAGGCTCCGGGCCGGGAGATCCGGATCTCCGACCACCGCCTCCGGCACGCCGACGGCTCGTGGCGGTGGTTCCTGGCCAGCGCCGTGGACCTGAGCGACGACCCGTCCATCGGCGGCATCGTCGTCAACGCCCACGAGATCACCTCCCGGAAGGTTATCGAGGAGGCGCTGCAGCACCAGGCCCTCCACGACCCACTGACGGGGCTCCCCAACCGCGGTCTGCTCTTCGACCGGCTCGAGCACGCGCTCGCGCGGACCGAGCGCAGCCGGCGATCCGTCGGCGTGGTGTTCCTCGACCTCGACCGGTTCAAGCTGATCAACGACTCGCTCGGGCACACGATGGGTGACGAGCTCCTGATCCAGGCCGCACGCCGCCTCGCGTCGGTGACCCGGCCGCGCGACACCGTGGCTCGCTTCGGCGGTGACGAGTTCGTCGTCCTGCTCGAGGATCTCCCGGACGACGAGGCAGCGGTCGAGGGCGCCGAGCGGTGCTTGCTCGCCTTCGACGAACCGTTCGTGCTCGGTGGGCGCGAGCACGTGATCACCGCCAGTGCCGGCGTCGTCATCGCCGAGGCGAAAGGCGACGCCGAGGCGATCCTCCGCGACGCCGACTCCGCGATGTACCGGGCCAAGGAGCGCGGCCGCGCCCGGCTCGAGCGGTTCGATCAGGCGTTGCGGCACCAGCTGCTGCGACGGGTCGAGCTGGCGCAGGCCCTCCACGGCAGCATCGATCGCGGCGAGCTGTACGTCGAGTACCAGCCCCTCGTCCGCCTGCGCGACGACGCCACGATCGGGGCCGAGGCGCTGCTGCGTTGGGAGCACCCACGTCACGGGACGATCGGACCGAGCGAGTTCATCCCGGTCGCCGAGGAGCACGGGTTGATCGTTCCACTCGGTCGCTTCGTCCTCGACGTCGCGCTCGCGGAGCTCCGACGCTGGAACGACGCCCGGGGCGACCGCGAACCGCTGCTGATGTCGGTGAACCTCTCGGTGCACCAGCTGATCCAGGGGTCACTGGCCCGGACGGTCGCCGAGCTGCTCGACCGACACGGGGTGGCTGCCGGACAGCTGTGCCTCGAGCTGACCGAGAGCGCGCTGATGGAGGAACCGGCCGCTGGCCGAGCGGTCCTCGCCGAGCTCCGCGAGCTGGGCGTCGGGATCGCCATCGACGACTTCGGGACCGGCTACTCGTCGCTCGCCTACCTCCGCGAGCTGCCCGTCAACACCCTCAAGATCGACCGGTCGTTCGTCACCGAGCTCGGCACCGAGGCCCGCGACTCGCGGGTCATCGCGGCCATCATCGGGTTGGCGGACGAGTTCGGGATGACGACCGTCGCCGAGGGGGTCGAGACCGCCCGGCAGCTGTCCGAGCTCCGCCACCTCGGCTGCGAGGTCGTGCAGGGCTACCACCTCCACCGACCGACGTCCGCCGAGGTGATGGGCGAGCTCGTCGGTGCCCCGCGGGACGATCAGACGTTCATCCCCATGGCGCGCATCTCCTCGCGCACGTAGTCGGCGATCATCGAGATGTCCCACGGCGGGGTGAAGGTGAACTCCACCTCGACGCGATCGACGCCGGGCATCGCCCCGAGGATCACCGAGCACTGCTGGTGGATGACCTCGGTCAGCGGGCACCCCATCGAGGTGAGGGTCATGCGTACGTGGGCGTAGCCCCGCTCGGGCTTGGTGACCTCGTAGACCAGGCCCAGATCGACGATGTTGTAGCCGATCTCCGGGTCGACCACGGCCCGCAGGCCGTTCATCAGATCCTGCGAGGACGGCATCCCGTCGTCCTCGAGCGGGAGGTCGGCGAACGGCGAGTTCGCCGCCGGTGGGGTGCTGGCTGCCGAGACGGGCGCGCCCGTCTCGGTGTCGGCCTCGGGCAGGTCGTCGAGCCCGAGAGCATCGCGATCGACCGGGGGGCGCATCTGCGCTCCGGGTTCCCGCGTGGTGGTGTCGGGGGTCTGCGACATGCGGTGACCTTCAGTCGTCGTAGGTGACGGCGCTCTCGGACGCGCCGCGCTGGTAGGTCTCGATGGCGTCCCGGACGGCCATCCACCCGAGCAGGGCGCACTTGACCCGCACCGGGAACTTCGACACGCCCTGGAACGCCACGCCGTCGAGCAGGTCGTCGGCACGGGCGGGTTCGTCGCCGTGCATCATCAGCCGGAAGTCCTCGGCGAGGTCGAGGGCGTCCTTGAGCTCACGGCCGGTGACGGCCTGGGTCATCGCGGACGCCGACGCCTGGCTGATCGAACAACCCTCGCCGTCGAAGACCAGCCCGTCGACCCTGCCGTCGGCGACGCGCAGGCGCAGGTCCATCTCGTCCCCGCAGAGCGGGTTGGAGTGGTGGACGTGCACGTCCTCCTCCTCGAGGGACGGCGCGCGGTTCTTCGGCGCGCGGTAGTGGTCCAGGATGATCTCCTGGTACAGGTCCTCGAGGCTCACAGGTGGTGCTCCGTTCTGGGTCGGTGCCGGGGCGAACGCATCACCGGGCGAAGAACTTCCGCGCCGCGGTGATGCCCCCGAGCAGCGGTTCGAGGTCGTCCTCGCCGTTGTAGAGGTACAGGCTGGCGCGGGCGGTCGCGTTGACCCCGAGCGAGCGCATCAACGGCTTGGCGCAGTGGTGGCCGACGCGCACGCACACGCCGTGCTGGTCGAGCATCGCACCGATGTCGTGCGGGTGGACGCCGTCGACGGTGAACGAGATCGCGCCGCCGCGTGCGGCCGCATCGGCCGGTCCGTGGACGGCCACGCCATCGAGGTCGGCCAACGCCGACAGGAACGTGCCGGTCAGGTCCTGCTCGTGGGCACGGATGGCGTCGAGCCCGATGTCGCGCAGGTAGCTGACCGCCGCGGCGAGCCCGGCCGCTTCGGCGATCATCGGGGTGCCGGCTTCGAACTTGTGCGGGATCTCGTTCCAGGTGACCTGCTCGAAGGAGACGTCCCGGATCATCTCGCCACCGGTCAGGAACGGTTCCATCGACTCGAGCAGCTCCGGCCGGGCCAGGAGCGCGCCGATGCCGGTGGGCCCGCACATCTTGTGACCGGTCAGCGCGTAGAAGTCGACCCCGAGGTCACGGAAGCTGACCGGCATCTGCGGCACCGCCTGGGTGCCGTCGACGTGGACGACGCAGGTGTCGTTGGCGGCCCTGGCGATCCCCGCGAGGGCCGACACGTCGTTGATCGTCCCGAGGACGTTGGACACGTGGACGACGCCGACGAACCGGACCCGCCCGTCGGCGACGAGCTCACGCGCCGCGTCGAGGTCGAGCTGCCCGTCGTCGGTCAGGGGGACCTGTCGCACCTCGAAGCCGAGGTCCTTGCTGGCGTGCAGGAACGGGACGAGGTTGGCGTGGTGCTCCATGCCGGTGGTCAGCAGGGCGTCCCCCGGACCGAGGTTGCGGCGCACCCAGCTGTAGGCGACCAGGTTGCACGCCTCGGTGGCGTTCTTGGTGAGGACCACCCCGCGTGGGTCGGCGTCAACGAGCTCGGCGAGCGCCGTGCGGCCGCCCTCGTAGAGGTCGGTGGCCTCTTCGGCGAGCGCGTAGACACCGCGGTGCACGTTGGAGCGCGACCAGCGGTAGTACCGGTCCATCGCGTCGAGCACCGGCTGCGGCGTCTGCGACGACGCGGCGGAGTCGAGGTAGACCAGCCGCTTGCCGTGCAGCTCACGGGACAGGACCGGGAAGTCCTTCCGGAGCGTCTGCACGTCGAGCGTCATCGCCGTTCCTGTCTGGTGGGGGTGACCGACGGCCATCGTGACCGCTGCCGGCGCTGGCCGCTGCCCCGGGGAGGGGGAAGGTGTCAGCGCGCCGTCAGGCCATGGCGCGGATGTCGTCGTACCCCTTGGCCTCGAGCTCGTCGGCGAGCTCGGGACCACCGGAGGCCACGATGCGGCCCTCGAACATCACGTGGACCTCGTCGGGCTGGATGTAGCGCAGGATGCGGGTGTAGTGGGTGATGATCAGGATGCCGAGGTCGGGTCCCTGGAGCCGGTTGACACCCTCGGAGACCGTCTTGAGCGCGTCGACGTCGAGCCCGGAGTCGGTCTCATCGAGCACCGCGAGCTTCGGTCGCAGCAGCGCCGCCTGGAGGATCTCGAAGCGCTTCTTCTCGCCGCCGGAGAAGCCCTCGTTGACCGACCGGGTGAGGAACGACTCGTCGACGCCCAGGTCGGCCATCTCGGACCGCAGCCGCGTCATGAACTCGCGGATCGGGACGTCGTCCTCGGAGACGGCGTTGAGGGCCGTGCGCAGGAAGTTGGTCAGCGACACGCCGGGCACCTCGACGGGGTACTGCATGGCCAGGAAGACGCCGAGCCGGGCACGCTCGTCGGGGGTCAGGTCGTTCAGCCCCGTGCCCTGCCAGGTCATGGTCCCGCCGGTGATCTCGTAGGCGGGGTGGCCGGCGATCGCGTAGGCCAGCGTGGACTTGCCGGAGCCGTTCGGACCCATCAACGCGATGGTGCGGCCCTGGTCGAGGTCGAGGTTCACCCCGTGCAGCAGCTCGGTGTCGTCGGCGGCGACCTTCAGGTCGCGGATCTCGAGATCAGCCATCGTGTCCGTGGTCCTTGTTCGTGGGGACGCCCGGGTGCGGGCGGTGGGAGAGGGTCTAGAAGTCGGGTGTGGGGGCGCCGTTGAGCGCCACCGAGACGTCGATGAGGACGTCGTCGCCGTCGATCGTGACGGCGTAGGTGGGGACGGGGACCATCGCGGGCAGCGACGAGGGGTGGCCGTCGTCGAGCGAGAAGCTGGAACCGTGGAGCGAGCACTCGACCTCGGCGTCGAAGACCTGACCGCCGTCCGACAGCGACCACTCCTCGTGGGAGCAGACGTCGTGGATAGCACGGACATCACCGCCGAGGCGGACCAGACAGATCGGGATCCCCTCCACGTCGACCCGGACGGGGGTGACGTCGGGCAGGTCCGACAGCGAGGCGACGCGGGTGGCCATCTACAGCTCGCCATCCCGGAGCGCAGCGTCGGAGACCGCGAGCGAGGCGACGTCGACGGCCGCGATGCCGGCCTCGATGTGGCCCATGGCACGGTCCTCGACGCCCGGCAGGTCGACCTCGGTGAGGATCTCCCGGAAGAAACCCTGGACGATCAGGCGGAGCGCCTGGTCGCGCGGGATGCCGCGGGATTCGAGGTAGAACAGGTGGCGCGCGTCGATCTGGCCGGTGGCTGACCCGTGCCCCGCGGTGATGTCCGCGCACTCGATCTCGAGGAACGGCGTCGAGTCGGCCCGGGCGCCGGGCGAGAGGATCAGGCTGCGGTTGGTCTCGTCCGTCGAGGTCCCGACCGCATCCTTGTGCACGTACACGTTGCCGCGGAAGACGGTGCGGGCCTTGCCCTGGAGCGCGCCCTTGAACAGCACGTTCGAGGTCGCGTGCGGGGCGAGGTGACGCACGTAGGGCTGGAGGTCGAACCACTGCCCCGCGCCGGCGACGTACAGCCCGAGCGGGCGGGTCGACGCACCGGGACCGACGAGGTCGACCTCGGGACGCAGCCGCACGGTGTGGCCACCGGTGGTCACCGACAGGTGCCGGACGGTGGCGTCGCGGTGGGCGGCCGCCTTCTGCAGGCCGAGGTGGCGGATCGGACCGCCCCACTCCTGCAGGCTGACCACGTCGAGCCGGGCGCCGTCGAGGACGACGAACTCGGCGACCTCGTCGACGAACGCGGTGACGTCGGGGTCGGAGGTGTGTTCGAGGTAGAGCGTCGCGCGAGCGTGGTGGTCGATGACCGCCAGCACGCGGGGCAGATGCGCCCCCGGCTGCGTCACGTGGATGTGCACGCCGATCGGTGCCGTGACCTCGACCTCGGCCGGGACGTGGATGAACACGCCACCGGTCCAGGCCGCGTCGCTGGCGGTGATGGTGCGGTCCTCGTCGGAACCGGTGCCACCGTCGGCCGAGGTGGTCAGCGACCCGAGGTGCTCGCGGACTTGTCGCTCGTGGGAGGTGGCTGCGTCGGCGAGGTCGAGCACGACCACACCCTGGTCGGCGAGCGCCGCCGGGACCACGATCTGCGTCACGCGACCGTCGACGATGGTGGCGTCCACCGACTCGATCTCGAGACCGGACACCAGCGACCCGGGCGCCTGGCCGTCGCTGCCGGTCGTGACCGGCAGGTCGACGTCGATACGCCGCGAGAACGGCGTGGAGCGCCAGAACTCGTCAGCGCGCGAGTCGGGCCACGCCTGATCGGTGAAGCGCTTGGTTGCCGCGAGGCGACGGTCGACGAGCCAGCTCGGCTCGTCGCCGGCGAGGGACCGGACGGCATCCTCGTCGAGCCCGTCGAGACGGGCGACGTGGAGAAGCTCGTTCATCCGATGGCGCCTTCCATCTCGATCGCGATGAGGCGGTTGAGCTCGACCGAGTACTCCATCGGCAGCTCGCGCGCGATGGGCTCGATGAAGCCGCGGACGATCATCGCGGTGGCCTCGTCCTCGCCGATGCCACGCGACTGCATGTAGAACAGCTGGTCGTCGGAGAGCTTGGAGACGGTCGCCTCGTGCTCGATCGTGGCGTCGTCCTGCTCGATCTCCATGTACGGGTAGGTGTCCGTACGCGAGGTGTCATCGAGCATCAGCGCGTCGCACTTGACCGCCGCGCGGGCGTGGTGGGCGCCCTCGTTGATCGAGACCAGACCGCGGTAGCTGGTGCGGCCGGTGCCCTTGGAGATCGACTTCGACAGGATGTTCGAGGTCGTGTACGGCGCGGTGTGGACCATCTTGGCGCCGGCGTCCTGGTGCTGGCCGTCGTTGGCGTAGGCCACCGACAGCACCTCACCCTTGGCGCCCTCGCCGGTCAGCCAGACCGCGGGGTACTTCATGGTGACCTTCGAACCGATGTTGCCGTCGATCCACTCCATGGTGGCGTTCTTCTCGGCGACGGCGCGCTTGGTCACGAGGTTGTAGACGTTGTTCGACCAGTTCTGGATGGTCGTGTACCGGACGCGGGCGCCCTCCTGGACGATGATCTCGACCACGGCCGAGTGCAGCGAGTCGGAGGAGTAGATCGGCGCGGTGCAGCCCTCGACGTAGTGCACGTAGCTGCCCGGCGCGGCGATGATCAGGGTGCGCTCGAACTGGCCCATGTTCTGCTTGTTGATGCGGAA
>NZ_JBBEBZ010000150.1:0-16454 GCF_040882075.1 Nitriliruptor sp. | reverse complement strand
GCCCCGTTCCACGACGCTCGCACCACCGGCCCCCTCCCTCGGTGGAGAAGGTACGACCACGCAGCCCGCTCCGTGGCCCGAACACGGCACGCCCTGGAGATGGGCGGGCGCGAACGGTCATCCGAGCCGGGAACGCAGCTCCTCGGTGAACCCACCGGGCATGGCGCCGGCGACGGCCGCCAGCACCACCTCGTCGTCGCTCTCCGGCCAACGGTCGTTCTCGACGATCAGTGCGACCAGCTCCCGCGCCACCTGCACCGGGGGCACCCCGTGGAGCGCCAGCCCGCGCCGGGTCCGGTGGGCCAGCGTGGCGGTGTGCACGCGGCCGTCCCCGAACAGCACCGTGAACCGTTCCGGGTCCTCGGTCGCGAGCACCTCGAAGCCGCAGTTCGCGCTCACGTGGCGATCTCGACGACCGAGGACGAGGCCGGCACGTCGGCGAGCCGTTCGCCGCCCTCGATGCGGACACCGACCCGATCCTCAGCCGGCGCGAGGGGGCACGACCAGGTGGGATCGTGGACGCAGCTCGGGTGGTAGGCGAAGTTGAGGTCGATCTCGAGCTGGCCGCCGCTCCCACCGAGGTCAGCGGATTTGACGGTGTCGAGCAGGTAGCGACCGCCGCCGTAGGTCGTGTCGCCGTTGGTCGCGTCACGCAGCGGGACGAACAGGCCGTCGCCGTAGGCGTCGATCCGGAACACCGAGATGGGGTGTGCGACGTCACCGAGCGGGAGCGCGATCGTGCCGACGCGACGAGCCGGCGTGACCCCGTCCGCGCCGTGGGCGATGCCGAAGGCGATCGGTTCGGCGTCGTGCACGTCGAGCGGGCCGAGCCGGAGATCGGGGTCGTAGGGGTAGACGGGCAGGCCCGTGAAGGCCGGCCGGCGGGCGGCGGGCAACGGGGAGCTCGGGTGGGTGGCGAACAGCTCGTCGCGTTCGTCCCGCCACCACCGCCAGGTGGTCTCCGAGGGTCCGCGCCGACGCACCTCGCCGTAGATGTCCGCCACGCGACGGCGCCAGTCGAGCAGGTCGAGGTCCTCGCGCACCGTCGTCCTCCGTCAGTAGCCGAGCCGCCCGAGCTGCTTGGGATCCCGCTGCCACTCCTTGGCGACCCGGACGTGGGTCGTGAGGAAGACCTTGGTCCCGAACAGCACCTCGAGCTCCTGCCGAGCCGCCGTCGCTGCGGCCTTGAGGGTCGCCCCGCCCTTGCCGATCACGATCCCCTTCTGGGAGTCACGTTCGACGTGGATCACCGCGTCGATCTCGAGCAGATCGTCGCGGCCCTCCGCCGGGCGGACCTCGTCGACGGTGACGGCGATGGAGTGCGGCAGCTCCTCGCGGGTGCGGATGATCAGCTGCTCGCGCACGATCTCGGCCGCGAGCTGACGTTCCGGCTGGTCGCTGGCCCGGTCCGGGGGCAGCAGCCGTGGGCCCTCGGACAGGTGGGAGACGAGCACGTCGGCGAGGTGGTCGACGTTGTCGCCGCTGATGGCCGACACCGGGACGATCTCGGTGAACGTGTGACCGTCGCCGAGCAGGGTGGACAGCTCCTCGAGGGCGGGCAGGACCCGGGCCTTGTCGCGCAGCCGGTCGATCTTGTTCGCCACCGCGACGATCGGGGTCCCGACGCCGGCCAGCTCGCGGGCGAGGAAGCGGTCGCCGCTGCCGATGCCGTCGGCCACGTCGACCATCAGCACGATCAGGTCGACCCCCGCCCAGGTGTCGCGGACCAGGTCGTTGAGGCGCTTGGTCAGCAGCGTGCGAGGCTTGGCGAGACCAGGGGTGTCGAGGAACACCAGCTGGGCGTCGTCGCGCGTGAGGACCCCACGGATGGCGTTGCGGGTCGTCCCGGGGGTGTCGGTGACGATGGCGACCTTCTCGCCGACGAGGTGGTTGAGCAGCGTCGACTTGCCGACGTTCGGCCGGCCGCAGATCGCCACCAGCCCGGACCGGTGGCCCGCCGGGGTGGGATCGCGGAGCCCCGCCAGCATCGCCTCGACGTCGAGCTCCCGCTCGCGCATCAGCGCTGTCCCTGGGCGAGCCGCTTCGGACCGAACCCGTGCGGGAGCAGGTCGGTGATGTGGACGATCAGCGGGCGACCACCGTCACCCGACGCGTAGATGGTCGCGTCCTGTCCGAACTCGAAGATGGTCTGCCGGCACGCGCCGCAGGGGGTGCAGGGGTCCTCGCCGTCACCGACGACGGCGACCGCGACGATCGGGCTGCGGACCCCCGCGGAGATCATCGTGGCGATGGCGCTCTGTTCGGCGCAGGTCGTCATCCGGTACGACGCGTTCTCGACGTTGACACCCTCGAACCGGTGCCCGTCGGCGGTCACGATGACGGCGCCGACGCGGAACGAGGAGTAGGGGGCGTACGCGCGTTCACGGACGGCACGCGCGCCGCGGAGCAGCGCGGCTTCGTCGAGGGGCTTGACCTCGATCGGCGGCAGGTCGGGCTTCACGACACGCTCCAGGTCGGGTCGGCCAGCCTACGCCCGTCAGCTGCGGAACGTGCTCGCGTAGGCCGTCAGACCCGACAGGTACTGCGACCGTTGGAAGGCCGAGCGGTCCGCGACGCGTTCCTGGCTGAGCCGTCCCCGCGCGTCACCGACGCTGGCGTACCCGCGGTCCTGCAGCCAGGTCGACAGGTCGTCGGCGACCTCGCCGATCCGTCCCGGTCCCCGCTCGAGCAACCCGGAGGTGAGCATCACCACGTCCGCGCCCACGAGCACCAGCTCGGCGGCATCCTGGCCGCTGCGGACGCCGCCGCTGGCGGCGAGGGACGCCTCGACCTGGCCTCGCAGGATGGCGGTCCACCGCAGCGGCTCGGCACGCTCCATCGGGTGGGACAATCCGAACACCGAGTGGACCCCGAGCGTCGCGGTGTCGACCGCGAGGTGCGGTGCCCGGCCGAACAGCACGAGGCCAGCGGCACCGGCGTCGACCAGACGACACGCGAAGCTCGGGAGCGCGGACCAGGCCGGCGCCAGCTTGACCGCCACCGGCAGCCCGGAGACCCGCGCGACCGACTCGACGACCTCCAGGGCGTCGCCCTCGACCTCGCGGCCGGAGGTCGCTGCTTCCGCCACGACGCGCAGGATGTTCACCTCGATCGCGTCGGCTCCCGCGACCGCGACGGCACGCGAGAAGCGCACCCACCCGCCGGGCGACGTCCCGTTCAGGCTCGCGATCACCGGCACCGACACGGTCCGCTTCGCGGCACGAACGAGCTCGAGGTAGCGGACGGCCCCGGTGTTGTAGCCGTCGAGCTTCGGCCGGTACCCCGTCGGCGCCTCGGCGTGGACGCCGTGACCCTCCTGGCCGAGGTGCTCGAGCTGGCCGAGCTCGTGCTCGACCTGCTCCTCGAACAGGCTCGGCAGCACGACCGCGCCGACGCCGGCCGCGTCGAGCGCCCGCAGCGCCGACAGGTCCGCGGTCATCGGGCTCGACGAGGCCACGAGCGGACTCCGGAGCTCGAGGCCCAGGTAGGAGGTCGCCAGCGACGGCGCTTCAGCCGCCGGGTCCCCGACGGGCACGGCCCGCCCCGGGCCCGAGAGCAGCTCGCTCCAGGCCTCGGCATCGAGGTCCCACGGCGCGTGCTCCTGCCCGGGGGTCGTCGGCTCGGAGGACGGGGTCGTCGGCTCGGAGGACGGGGTGGTCGGATCGGGCGTGGTCACGGTGCGACCTCCTCGTCGCTGGGTGCCACCTCGGGGTCGGGGACGGGCAGGCCGAGGTGGCGCTCGACCCCGGCGAGCTGCTCGTAGTAGCGCCACCGTTCGGTCACGTCCGCCTGCGCGAGGGTGGCGAGGGACTCGGCCCGTTCCGGGTCGGTCGCCGCGAGGACGGCGTACCGGGCCTCGGTGCTGAGCAGATCGCTCAGCGGCAGGCTCGGTGCCTTCGAGTCCAGGCGGAAGGGACGGTCGCCCTGGTCGTCAGGGTGGTAGCGGAACAGGGGCCAGTACCCGGTCTTGACCGCGAGGTCCATGCGTCGCATCGAGTGCCGCATGTCGACCCCGTGGGCGATGCAGGTCGAGTAGGCCAGCAGCAGCGACGGGCCGGGCCACGCCTCGGCTTCACGGAAGGCCCGCAGCGTCTGCATCTCGTCGGCCCCGAGCGCGATCTTGGCCACGTAGACGTGCCCGTACTGGACCGCCAGCATCGCCAGGTCCTTCTTGGGCGTGGACTTGCCGGAGCTGGCGAACTTGGCGACCGCACCGCGGGGGGTGGCCTTGGAGGCCTGTCCCCCGGTGTTGGAGTACACCTCGGTGTCGAGCACGAGCACGTTGACGTCCTCACCGGACGCCAGCACGTGGTCGAGGCCGCCGAAGCCGATGTCGTAGGCCCACCCGTCGCCGCCGACGATCCACACGTCGCGACGGACGAGCGATCCGGCCACCGTCTCGAGGTGGCGTGCGAGGTCGGCGTCCGGGCCGGTGACGTCGCGCAGGTGACGCCGCAGCTGGTCGACGCGGTCACGCTGGGCGGCGATCCCCGGCTCATCGCTCGCGTCGGCGCCGGCGAGCAGGCCGGCGGTGAGGTCGTCACCGAACTGGCTCCCGAGGCGGACGAGCAGGGAGGTCGCCAACGTCCGCTGGTGGTCGAGCCCGAGCCGGATGCCGAGACCGAACTCGGCGTTGTCCTCGAACAGCGAGTTCGACCACGCCGGGCCGCGCCCGCTGGCGTCGACGCCCCAGGGCGTGGTGGGCAGGTTGCCGCCGTAGATCGACGAGCACCCCGTGGCGTTGGCGATGACCGAGCGGTCACCGAAGAGCTGGCTGAGGAGCTTGAGGTACGGCGTCTCGCCGCAGCCGGCGCAGGCGCCGGAGAACTCGAACAGCGGTTGGAGGGTCTGGCTGTGCTTGACGGTGTCGTGACGCACCGTCGTACGGTCCGGGTAGGGGATGGACTCGAAGGTGCGGAACCGCTCCCGCTCGGTGTCCCGCACGGACACACCGGTGTCGAGGACGTCGAGCGCCGGCGTCATGTCGATCGCCTTGTGGCCGGGCGCGGTCCGGCTGATGACCGGGCAGCTCTCCACGCAGACGCCGCAGCCGGTGCAGTCGTCGGGCGCCACCTGGACGGTCAACAGGTGATCGGTGAGATCCCGGTCCTTGAACGTCTTGGAGAGGAAGCTGTCGGGAGCGTCGGCGATCGCGTCCGGTCCGAAGACCTTGATCTGGATGGCCGCGTGGGGGCAGACGATCGCGCACTTGCCGCAGTCGATGCACAGCGACGGGTCCCAGGTCGGGAGCTCCTCGGCGAGCGTGCGCTTCTCCCACCGGGCCGTCCCGGTCGGGAAGGTGCCGTCGACGGGGAGAGCCGACACCGGCAGCAGGTCGCCCTCACCGGCGACGATCCGGGCGGTGATGCGGGTGACGAAGTCCGACGGCCCGTCGACCGCACCGCGCAGGCCGACCGCCCGCTCCAGGACGTCCGGCCGGGCCACCGTGGCGGTGACGGTCGCGGGGACCTCGACCTCCCGCAACTCGGCGAGCGCCAGGTCGATGACGGCGAGGTTGCGCTCGACGACGCGGGCACCGAGCTCGGCGTAGGTGGTGCGGACGGCATCGGCGATCGCGTCGCGCGCCTCGTCCGCATCCAGCAGGTCCGTCACGGCGAAGAAGGCGACCTGCATGACGATGTTGATCCGCCCCGCCAGACCGGCCTCGCGGGCCAGGCGGTAAGCGTCCACGGTGAACAGCCGCGCCCGACGGTCGATCAGGGTCTGCTGCACGTCAGCGGGCAAGAGGTCGAAGACCTGCTCGGCCGGGAACGGCGCGTTGAGCAGCACCGTCCCACCCTCGCGCAGCGTGGCCAGGACCTCGACCCTCTCGAGCAGTCCGAACTGGTGGCAGGCCACCACGTCCGCCGCATCGATGAGGTAGGGCGCCTCGACCGGTGCCCCGGCGATCCGCAGGTGCGACACGGTCTGTGCGCCCGACTTCTTCGAGTCGTAGACGAAGTAGGCCTGGACGTGGCGGCCGGTCCGCGTCTGGACGATCTTGGCGGTGTTCTTGTTGGCGCCGACCGTGCCGTCGGATCCGAGCCCGATGAAGACCGCGTCGAGGTCACCCGGTCCCCGCGGCAGGCGGTAGGACGGATCCACCTCGAGCGAGAGGTGGGTGACGTCGTCGGTGATGCCGACCGTGAACCGCCGGCGGGGGCGGTCCCGTCGCAGCTCGCCGAGCACCGCCGCGACCATCGCGGGGGTGAACTCCTTGCTGGAGAGCCCGTACCGACCACCGATCACGTCCGGCAGGCTCGGGCGGCGACCCGTGAGCGCGGCCTCGGCGAGCGCGCTCACCACCTCCTCGTAGAGCGGTTCGCCGACGGCGCCCGGCTCCTTTGTGCGGTCGAGCACGGCCACACGTGCGACCGTCGCCGGGAGCACGGCCAGGAACGCCTCGACCGGGAACGGGCGGAACAGGCGCACGGTCACGACCCCCACCTTCTCCCCCGCCTCGACCGCCCGTTCCACGACGCGCCTCGCCGTGACCCCGCCCGAGCCCATCAGCACGAGCACACGGTCAGCGTCCGGCGCCCCGTGGTAGTCGACGACCCCGTAGCGACGTCCGGTGCGCTGCTCGAGCCGGTCCATCGCCGCCTGAACGGCGGCGGGCACCGCGTCGTGGTGGGGGTTGCAGGCCTCGCGGGCCTGGAAGAACACATCCGGGTTCTGCGCCGAGCCGCGCAGCACCGGCCGGTCGGGGTCGAGTGCGCGCAGACGGTGGGCGAGCACGTCCGATTCGTCGACCAACGCACGCAGGTCGTCCTCCTCGAGCAGCGCGACCTCGTTGAGTTCGTGCGAGGTGCGGAAGCCGTCGAAGAAGTGCAGGACGGGCAGGCGGGTCGCCAGCGTGGCGGCGTGCGCGACCGCGGCGAGGTCGTGCGCCTCCTGCGGCGAGGCCGAGGCGAGCATCGTCCACCCGGTGGTCCGGGCCGCCATCACGTCGGAGTGGTCACCGAAGATCGACAGCGCGTGCGTGGCGATCGTCCGGGCCGCGACGTGGATCACCGCCGGGGTGAGCTCTCCAGCGATCTTGAACATGTCGGGCAGCATCAGCAGCAGACCCTGCGACGCGGTGAAGGTGGTCGCGAGCGACCCTGCCTGCAACGCCCCGTGCAGCGCCCCGGCAGCGCCGCCCTCGGACTGCATCTGCACGACCCGCGGCGTCGTGCCCCAGAGGTTGGCTCGCCCCTCGGTCGCCCAGGCGTCACAGTGCTCACCCATGGGCGACGACGGCGTGATCGGGTAGAGCGAGATGGTCTCGGAGAGGGCGTACGCCACGCGGGCAGCCGCCTCGTTCCCGTCGATGCAGACACGGGTGGACACGTCGAGCCTCCGGTCGCGCGGTGTCGCAGCCTCGCGGTGGGGCCGTGCGAGACACCGGCAGCGCTACCGAGGACGCTACGAGGCCACCCCGCTCGGGGGACCCGCCGACCGTCACCCGTGCGCCGGGCCGATGGGCCCCATCAGGACGGGACCGACCGGGCTCAGCTCGCGTCGGCCTCGGGCTCAGCGACCGTCGACCGCACGAGGACCTTGGACACCCGCCGGCCCTGGAGGCTCTCGACGGTCAGCTGTACACCATCGAGATCGATGCGTTCGTCCTGGACCGGGACGCGCCCGAGCGTGCCGAAGATGAGGCCACCGACGGTGTCCCACCCCTCCTCGGGCAGATCGGTGCCGAGCAGCTGGTTGAGGTCGTCGACGCCGAGACGAGCGTCGACGCGCCAACCGCCGGAGTCGAGCGGGTCGACCAGCGGATCCTCGTGGTCGTGCTCGTCGACGATCTCGCCCACGATCTCCTCGAGGAGGTCCTCGATGGTGACGATCCCGACCAGGTCCCCGTACTCGTCGACGACCATCGCGAGGTGGACGGTGGTCTCCTGCAGCTCGCGCAGGAGCTCGTCGCAGCGCTTGGTCTCCGGGACGAACGTGGGGTGCCGGATCAGGTCGATCCAGCGACGGCGACCGTCCGCCGCGACCCGACGGAGCAGGTCCTTGGCGTGGACGACACCGACGACCGTGTCGGGGTCCTCGGCGTCGTGCACCGGGATCCGCGAGACGCCGTGCTCGACCACCACGGTCACCAGCTCGTTGAACGAGGCGTCCTCACGGACGGTGATCACGTCCGGTCGCGGGACCATCACCTCGCGCACGCGGGTCTCGGCGAGCTCCAGGATCGAGCGGATCATGGTCCGTTGCTCGGGTTCGAGCTCCTCGTCCTGCTCCTCGTCGTCCGACCCGCCGTCGTCCTCGTCGTCGCGGTCGGTCGCGTACGGACCGGCGACGCCGTCGCGGCGCGGGACGAGGGCCCGGCCGAGACCGACCAGCACCCGGCTGACCGGGTCGAGCGCACGGACGAGCAGCCGACCGGACGGTGCGAGCCGGCCACCGGCGGACTCGATGGACCGCAGCGTCGCCGTCCGTGGCGCGACCTCGCCGACGACGATCGCGAGGACCGCGGCGAGAGCCACGACGCCGGTGACGCGGGCGTCCTCACCGAGCTGCTCCCACCCGAGGATGCCGGCGACGGCGATGAGCGTCGCGCGGACCACCACCGAGGCCACGAGCAGCACGTTGAGCGCGGTCCCTCGGTGCTCGGTCAACCACAGGAGCGCGTCGGCCCCCTTGGCCTCCTCCTCGTGCAGCCGCATGGCACGCACGAGGTCGAGCTTCTGCACGACGGTATCGAGCGCGGCGAGGTAGGCGGTCAGGCCGAGCAGGAACACGAGGGAGACCAGGGCGACGGTGATCGAGCTCACGCACCCGCCCCGTAGCCGGCCAGCAGACGGTCGGTGAGACCGAACATCTCGCGTTCGTCGTCCTCGGTCCCGTGGTCCATACCGAGCAGGTGGAGGATGCCGTGCACGGTCAGCAGCCGGACCTCGTCCTGCGGTGTGCGACCGAGCCCGGCGGCCTGCTCGTGGGCGACGACGGGACACAGCACGACGTCCCCGAGGATCGACGGGGCGTCTGGCGAGGACTCACCCGGTTCGTCGATGGGGAACGCGAGCACGTCGGTCGCCCCGTCCTTGCCCATGTGCTCGGCGTTCAGCGCGGCGATCGTGTCGCGGTCGACGAGCAGGATCGCGAGCTCCATCTCGTCGGGGACGCGCTGGGCGGCGAGGACGTGGCGCGCGAGCGCGACCAGGTCCTCGGCATCGACCGGTTCGTCCTGTTCGTCGGCGAGGTAGACGGCCACGTCAGCGATCCCCGTCGCGCGCCGCGTCCCGGGCGGCGGCGCGGGCCGCTTCGGCCTCGTCCTCGGCGGCCTGATGCAGCTCGTACGCCTCGACGATGCGCTGGACGATGTGGTGGCGGACCACGTCCCCGGAGGTGAGCTCGGCGAACGCGACCCCCTCGATGTCCCCGAGGATCTCACGGACCACCTTCAGCCCCGACCGCTTGCCGGACGGCAGGTCGACCTGGCTGACGTCACCCGTCACGACCGCCTTCGAGTTGAACCCGATGCGCGTGAGGAACATCTTCATCTGCTCGGCGGTGGTGTTCTGCGCCTCGTCGAGCACGATGAACGCATCGTTGAGCGTGTTGTGCGTCACCAGCAGGTCCTCGGTGACGTAGAGCGAGTCCGCGGCTGCGACCCGGATGCACACCGCCTCCTCACGACCGTCGGGTTCGATGCTCGTGATGAACCGCGCGGGTCGTCCCCCACCGTGCTGCTGGTAGGTACGGAGCTTGCGGCCCAGCCGGAACGGCTCGACCCCCGCCGGCAGCCGCAGATCCAGCACCAAGGCGTCACGCACCGTCGCCGTTCCACCGAGCGATGCGACGAGGAACCGAACATCGTCACCCAGCTGGGCATCCGAAGCCACGTACCGGATACGCCCGCGCTGGCGGCGACCTGGTGCCACCTCGCCACCGCCGTCGAGGATGCCCTGCAACACCGCGAGCCGGACATCAGGAGCGTTCAGCAGGTAGTCCCCGGGCACGCCGCGATCGTCTCGGAGGGTCGGCGCGAGTGCGACCGACGCCGTCCCGCCGAGCGAGGTCGTGGTCGTCGCGAAGGAGGAGGTCGTCGACCCGGTGAGGCAACCATCGCCGAGCAGGAGCCCAAGCGCGTACGGGTCCATCGGGACCTCGCGCGGCTCGAACTCGACCGGTCGGCTGAGCAGCGGAAGCTCGTAGCGGTGGGCGTGCGCGGCTCGCAGCTTGCCGATCATCTCGCGGCTCTCGAGCACGCGGGCGGGCCTCCCGCGGCGGCGATCCGATGCGGTCGTGACGGACCACAGGTGGTCGGCGGTGCAGCGCGTCGACGCGCCGTCCTGCGACGACAGTCGGTAGATGTCATTCTCGCCCTGCGGGAAGGTCCCGAGCACCTCGGTGGGCCTTCCGTCCGAGCCGATGACGTGGTCACCCGGAACGAGGTCCCCGATGGCTCGGAAGCCACTGGGTGTCAGCACCTGCGCGGAGACCGGTTGCGCGCGGCCGCGCATGTACGCGAGAGGGGCGACCTCGATGGTGCCGCGTTCGACGTGGGCGGCGAGCTCCTCGGCCTCCATCATGTCCATCAGCGCGTCCCACAGCGGCTTGAGGTACGGGTCGATCTTCTCGTGCAGGGTGCCGGGCAGGAACCCCAGCCGCTCTCCGGCCTCGACGGCTGGGCGGGTGAGGATGAGCCGGTTGACCTGCTTGGCCCGTAGCGCCTGCACCGCGGCGCCCATCGCGAGGTAGGTCTTGCCCGTCCCGGCGGGGCCGATCCCGAAGGTGACGGTGTTCTCGCGGAGCGCGTCGAGGTAGCGCTTCTGGCCGAGGGTCTTCGGCCGGATGGTGCGGCCACGGTGGGTGATCAGCGCCTCGGAGAGGATCTCGGAGGGGCGCTCGGCCTCGTCGGCACGGATCATGCGGATGGTCTGCTTGACCATGCCGCGGTCGAGCAGCTGCCCGCGTCCGAGTAGCAGGACGAGCTCCTCGAACAGGCGGGAGACGCGGGCGGTCTCGGTCGGATCCCCGGCCAGCGCGATCTCGTTGCCGCGCACGTGGATCGTGGTGGCCGGGAAGGCCTTCTCGACCAGGCGCAGGAACTCGTCCTGGGTACCGAGCAGCGACACCATCGCGTGCTCACCCGGGACCAGGACCTTGAGGTCGGCGGAGGGGGTGCCGGACGCGGAGGCTACGGCGTCGGCGGGTGGTGGGGGTGTCACGGGTGGGTTCGACGCTCCGGACGGGATCGAGGGCTCCGAGAGGGTACTGCCCGGGTGCCGGGCGGGGCGGGGCCGTCAGGGTCGGTGGACGGGGCCGTCAGGGTCGGTGGACGATGCCCGCCTCCGACAACCGGTCCCGGAGCTGGTCGGGGCTCGCCTCGTCCACCAGGGCCAGGGTGTCGAGGTCGGCGGACCGGACCGTCAGGACGCGGCCGAAGTCGCCACGTCGGACGCGGATCGCCTCGACGAAGCGGGCGAGCGCCGGTTCCTGCCCGCGGTGACGTTCGAGCGAAGCCAGGTCGATGACGACGCGGACCTCGTCGTGACCAGCGACGTCCGCTCGGTCCCGGTCGCCCGCCGAGAGCAACTCGATGACGGGCACCCGGTAGAAGCCGGCGAGGTGCTCGAGCCGTCGCAGCGACACGGCCCGCTCGCCGCGCTCGTAGGCCCCGACGACCGAGGCCTTCAGCGTGCCGTCCGAGAGCCGCTCCACGTCCTGCAGCGACAGCTCCTGCTGCAGCCGGACGTGGCGGAGCCGGTCACCGACCTCACGTGCCCGGCGATCCTCGGCCGGGTCGACGTTGCCCGTGGCTGACACGTGCGATCCATCCCGCGCGGCCGTTCGGCCGTGCGGTCCTGAGCGTAGCGAGCCACGTCCGGCCGACCACAGCCCGGTGGTCACCCCCACCGTCCGGTGACCGCGGCGAGGACCGCCACGGCCGCAGCAGCAGCGTGTTCGGTGCGCAGGACCGTCGGTCCGAGCCCCACCGCTTCCGCGCCGCCACCCACCAGGGAAGCGACCTCATCGTCGCTCCAGCCCCCCTCGGGACCGATCGCGACGGTGACACCGGCGGCGCCGGTCACGTCCCGAGCGACCTCGACGAGGGAGCGTTCGGCCCCGAGGTGGGCCACGAGCAGCCGTCCTCCTTCGTCCAACACGGCGGACAGGTCGGCCGTGGCCGTCACGTCGAGGACCGCCGGACGCCACGGGCGGCGTGCCTGCTCGCTGGCGGCGCGGACGATGGCGCCCCAGCGGTCCACTGCCTTCGCAGCGCGGGCCGCATCGAGCTTGACCTGGCTGCGTTCGGCGGCCACCGGCACGAACCGGTCGACACCGAGCTCGGTGACCTGCCGCAGCACCTCGTCGAGCTTGCGGCCCTTCGGCAGGGCCTGGGCCACGGTCAGCGCCGGTCGCGCTGCGGGCAGCACGGTGGCGTCCTCGTGGAGGACGACCGCACCCTCGTCGAACCGCGCCGCGGCTCGGCCTCCGCGCCCGTCGGCGACGACCAGTCGAGCACCGGGCCGGAGCCGGAGGACCCGCGTGAGGTGGTGGGTGGCGTCAGCGCCGAGCGCGATCCGGTCCCCCGCCCGTGCAGCGGCCAGCTCCTCGTCGAGGTGCACGTAGGGCGCGAGGCTCACCGCGGCGTCAGCGGAACGCGTCGCGGAGGCGGGTGAACAGCCCCCGACCGCGCGACTCGAGGTGCTCGCCACGCAGGTCGGCGAGCTGTTCGAGCAGCTCACGCTGCGGCTGGTCGAGGTCGGTGGGGACCTGCACGCGGACGCGCAACCGGAGGTCCCCGCGGCGGCCACCACCGCGTCCGGGCAGCCCGGCCTGACGCACGCGCAGCACCGATCCGGGCTGGGTGCCGGCGGGCACCTCGACCTCGACCTCGTCACCGTGCACGGTCGGCACCGTCACGCTGCCGCCGAGCGCGGCCTGGGTGACCGGCACGGTGACCTCCGCGAGCAAATCGCGTCCGTCGCGCTCGAACAGGTCGTGTTCGGCGATGCGCACCTCGACGTACAGGTCGCCGGCGGGCGCGCCCTGGCGGCCCGCCTCACCGGCACCCACGACGCGGAGCCGATCGCCCTCGTCCACCCCGGCCGGGACGTCCACGGTGTAGGTGTTGCGCTGCGAGGTGCGACCGTCACCGCCGCACCCGGTGCACGGATCGGCCACGGTGCGGCCGGTGCCGCGACAGGCGGCGCACGGGGCGGCGGTGGCGAGCTGCCCGAAGGCGGTGCGCACGACCCGCTGCACCTGCCCGACACCGTTGCACTGCCCACAGGCGGTCGCGGCACCGCCGGAGGCGCTCCCGCTGCCGCCGCACGTCTCGCAGGCGGAGGCCACCTCGACGGCGACCTCACGGCGGACGCCGGCCGCGACCTCCTCGAGGGTGAGCTCGGTGGGGACGAGGACGTCGCGGCCCGGTTGGGCTCGCGGCGTCCCGCGCCCACCGCCGCCCCCGAACGAGGAGCCGAAGAACGCGTCGATGACGTCGCCGATGCCGCCGAAGCCGGCGCCACCGAACCCGAACGGATCGCCCCCGCCTCGGGTGCTCGGCGTGCCGTCGTCGCCGGAGCGGTCGTAGCGGGCGCGCTTGTCGGGGTCGGCGAGCACCTGGTAGGCGTGCGTCACCTGCTTGAACGCCTCCTCGTCGCCACCGGTATCGGGGTGGTGCTCCCGCGCGGCACGTCGGTAGGCCTTCTTGACGTCATCGGTCGAGGCGTCCCGCGGGACGCCGAGCAGCTCGTACAGATCGGACACGACGGGACCTTCGCGAGGTCGGAGACGGGAGGGAGACGCTCAGCCGGAGAGGTCGGAGAGCGAGCGCTGCAGCTCCTCGGCGACGGCACGGACGGTGGACAGCACCGACGCGTAGTCCATCCGCGTCGGACCGAGCACACCGAGCGAACCGGCGGTCACGACGCGGTAGCGCTGCGCCACCAGCGACGTCGATCGCAGGTCCTCGACGGCGTTCTCGCCACCGATCCGCACGAGCGGTGCGTCGTCGGTGGTGTCGGCCAGGAGCCGGGCGAGGGTGGCACGTTCCTCGAGCAGCTGCAGCACGCGGGACAGCTCGTCGCGCTCGAGCGCGGCCTCGTCGGCCAGCGAGGCGCGGCCGCCGACGACCACGTGGTGCACCGTGTCGTCGACCAGACCGGCCGCGGTGGCGTCGGTGATCGCGCGCAGCAGCTCGCGCAGGTCGCCGGGTGCCCCGTCGGTGATCGCGGTCAAGGTGTCGTGCACCTCGCCCATCGGGCGGCCGCGCACCTGGTCCCCGAAGACGGTCCGCACCCGATCGAGGTCGCCGTCGGTGGTGCCGGTGGGCAGGTCGACGGTGCGCTTCTCGACGCGGCCCGTGTCGGCGACCAGCAGCAGCAGCGCGGTCGACGACGACAGCCCGACGAGCTCGACGAGCTTGCACCGGGAGGCGTCGACGGCGGGCGCGATGACGAGCGAGACCAGCCGCGTCAGCTGGCTGAGGACCGACGACGTCCGAGCGAGCAGATCCTCGACGTCTCGGGCGGATCCGAGCAGCTCGCCGATGAGCTCGCGCTGCGGCGCGTCGAGGGCGGGGTTGGTGGCGAGGTCGTCGACGAACCGGCGGTAGCCCTGATCGGTGGGCACGCGCCCGGCTGACGTGTGCGGCTGGGTGATGTACCCGAGCTCCTCGAGGGCGGCCATCTCGTTGCGGACGGTCGCCGCCGAGACGTCGAGCTTGGCGACCTCGACGACGCGCCGAGAACCGACCGGTTCGCCGTCGGCCACGTACTCGGTCACGATCGCACGCAGGACCCGGAGCTTGCGGTCGTCGAGCGGCGGCGGATCGGCGGGCGGCGGATCGGCTGCGCCGCCCGGAGCGAGGTTCGACGCCGTCAGGGTCTCGTGGATGAGCGCGACGGGTCGCGTGTCGTTCCCACCGGTCCCTGCCGCCACCTGGACACCCCCTCCGCGTCGTTCTCCGTCGATCGTGTCGCGCGCGTGCGACGACCCCCGAGGGTAGCGACGGTGGTCCTCCGAGCGGTCGCCCGACCTGCTCACAGCGCCGACGTCGCCTAGGTTGGCCAGCGAAGACGACGAGGAGACCCGCGTGCCAGGACCCCCCGGACCACCGGGCGCCGATCACCGGGACGCACCCGAGGTGGTGCGTTCGCTGATCGACAACACCCAGCTGCTGGTGAAGAAGGAGATCGAGCTCGCCAAGCTCGAGATCAAGGAGATCGTGACCGCGCGGCTCATGGCGGTGGCGTTCCTGGCCATCGCGGGTGTGCTCGGGCTCTACCTCGGCGGGTTCGTGTTCGTCACCGCTGCCAAGGCGCTCGAGCTGGTCGTGGCGGAGTGGCTCGCCTGGCTCATCGTGACCGGCATCGTGCTGGTGCTCGTCGTCATCCTCCTCCTGCTGGCCAAGCGCAAGCTGTCGAAGCCGTCCAACTCGCCGGACACCACGAAAGCGGACGTCCAGGAGACCATCGAGCTCGCCAAGCGGAGGGTGCAGCAGTGAGCGACACCTCACCGGGACGCAACGAAGCGACCGAGCCCATCGACCGGGTCGCGGACGACGCCGAGGCGACCATCCAGCAGGCACAACACCGTGCCGAGGACCGCATCGGGGACGCACGGGACGCGGCGACCGCCAAGGTCCGACGCACCGAACAGCAGCTGAAGTCCAAGGTGCGGGACGCCGAGACGACGGTCCGCAGGCAGGTCGCCGAGGTGCAGGACGCCGTCGGCGGCTTCGATGGGCTGTCCGAACCGACCCCGGCGGGTTCCGTCGGCGAGGCGGTCGAGCAGGCCACGCAGCTGCGTCGCGCCATCGACCGCGACCTCGATGCGCTCCAAGCCAAGCTGCCGCCGGGCGAGGAGCTGGCCGAGAAGGCCAAGACATACGGCGGGGCGGCGCTCGGCGTCCTGGCGGTCGCCGGTGCGGCGTTCCTCGGCCTCAAGCAGCGTGGTGAGCGCAAGCGGGTCGAACGTGAGGCCAAGGCCCACGCGGCGGCGATCGCCCGGTACCTGCCGCAGGCCGCCGGTGAGCCCCGCAGCGACGATGACGGCGGCCACGGTGGCCTGCTGCTGCTGGCCCTCCTGGCCGCGATCGTCGGGGCGGTGGTCGCCAAGAAGCAGCGCGAGGAACCCGTCGACGACGACCTCTGGGGCCCGGCCTGAGCAGCCGCCTCGCGGTCGTCACCGACGACCGACACGTCCTGCACGACCCGGCGTTCGAGCTGAACGCCGGGGTGCGGGTCGAACCACCGTGGGAGCACCCCGGTCGGATCGCCGCGCTGCGCAGCGGTCTGGCGGGCATCGACCACGATCTGGTCGCGCCGACCGAGCACGGCGACGCGCCGCTGTTGGCGGTCCACGATCCGGGCCTCGTGGCCTTCCTCCGGGACGGCTACCGGGCCTGGCGCGACGCGGGCGGTCCCGAGACGCTCATCCCCGACACCTTCTTCTCGTCACGGTGGACGCCCAGCGGTCAGCCGCCGGCGTCACCGCTGGCCGCT
>NZ_JBBEBZ010000149.1:1254-16535 GCF_040882075.1 Nitriliruptor sp. | reverse complement strand
TCCGTCCACCGGCTCGGCCGGAAGGTACCGGCGGTCCTAGGAGCGCCCGAGGGCGTCTCTAGGAGCGCCCGAGGGCGACGCCGAGGCCGCTGGCGCGCTGGGTGCGTGCGGCGATGGTCGCCCGGAGCGACGCCTCGGACGCGACGATGGTCGCCCCCTCCCGAGCGCGGGTGACGGCCGTGTAGAGCAGTTCACGGGTGCAGATCCGCGAGGCGGGGTCGGGCAGCACGACGACGGCGTGCCCGACCTGGGACCCCTGCGACTTGTGCACGGTCATCGCGTGGACGGTCTCGACCTCGCCGACGCGGGCGGGAGCGAGGTAGCGGACCCCGTCGCCGTCGAGCGCGGGGAAGGCGATGGCGACCCCGTCCTCGTGCCGGACGACGACGCCGAGGTCACCGTTCCACAGCTGGAGCCGTCGGTCGTTGGTGGTCACGAGCACGGGCCGCCCCACGTACCAGCGCGAGCGGGTGTCGAGCGCGACGTCCTCGCGCAACCACGCCTCGCAGCGCTCGGTCCACCCCTGCACGCCGACCGAACCGCGACGGTGCGCGCAGAGGATCCGGACGGTCTCGAGCCCGGTGAGCGCTGCGGCCGCGTCGTCCGCGCCGTCCGCGAGCGCAGCAGCGAGGACGACCCCACCGGCGACACGCAACCGATCACGCACCGGGGTGAGCTCGTCGTCGGTCGGCCCCCCCTGCTCCCCGGTGATCCACGTGAGGTCGGTCGCCGTCGCGAGCTTGTGGAGCGCACCGTCCGCGTCGCCGGTCCGAACGGCGGCGGCGAAGCGGTCGAGCCCGGAGCCGGCGCGGAACCGGTGGACGCGGTCGAGGACCACCAGTGCGTCGTGGACACCGGCGTCGGTCGCCGGTGAGGTGTCGGTGGTGTGCGCATCGCCAGCGATCGTCGACAGCATCCCGAGCAGCTGCTGGGACCGGACCGGGGAGGCGTCCGGATCGCCGACGAGGTCACCGAGCACCGATCCGGCCTCGACCGACGCGAGCTGGTGGGGGTCGCCGACGAGGATGAGCCGCGCGTCGAGCCGCACGGCGTCGAGGAGCTTGGCGAGCAGCGCCAACGGGACCATCGAGGTCTCGTCGACGACGATGACGTCGTGCGGCAACGGGTGGGTGCGGTCGTGCCGGAACCGGGACGTCCGTCCACGCGGTCCGAGCAACCGGTGCAGCGTGGTGGCGGTCAGCTCCCGCAGGAGGTCGGCATCCGGGTCACCGTCCGTGGCGGCCGAGCTGGCCTGCCGCAGCGACTCGGTCAACCTCGCCGCGGCCTTGCCCGTGGGCGCAGCGAGGGCGATGTGCGGGACCGGTCGTCCGGCGCGTCGCGCGTCGGCGACGAGGATGGAGATCACCCGCGCGATCGTCGTGGTCTTCCCCGTCCCTGGACCGCCGGCGAGGATCGTGAGCCGTCGGGTGAGCGCCAGCGCGGTCGCCACCCGTTGACGGTCGGGCGGAGCGCCGTCGAACGCGGCATCGATCGACGCCGCGGCGGCACCGGGGTCGCTGATCTCGCTCTCGGCACGGGCCCGCGCGTCGAGGGCTGCTGCCACACGACGCTCGTAGCGCCAGTACCGGTCGAGGTAGAGCCGGGGACCGGCGAGCGTGAGCGGGCGGACGTCACGGCCGGCGTCGTCGGGTTCCCGCAGGTCCTCGGGGTCGCGCACCTCGACGAGCGGGCTGTCGGCGAGCACGGCGAGCCACGCGTCGGGCTCGGGCCAGGGCAGTCCGGCGATCCGGTCGCTGGCGACCGCGGCATCGGCGTCGTCGGCGTCCGCGAGCTCGGTCAGCTCGGCCACGACACCGAGCCGGACGGTGGTCAGGTCGACGCAGACGTGTCGTCGGCGCGGTGCGCGGACCGCGAGCGCTGCGGCGAGCAGCACCTCGGGGCGGTCGTCACCGCCGAGACGCGTGAGGGCAGCGGCCACGTGCACGTCCGCCGCCCCGAGCACACCCAGGTCGATGAACGGCGCCAGGCTCGGCGGAGGGTCCACGAGCCGACGCGCGTCGGTGCCGTCGAGCCGGAGCACCGGTGCCGCCAGGCCGCGCGGATCCGAGACTGGTGCCGTCCGGCTGGGCTCCGGCGGGAAGGGCAGGGGGACGTCGGTCATCCGCGCACCTCCGCCCGCTGGTCGGCGCCGGCGAGGAGGTCGGACAGGTCCGAGATCACGGTGGCTGGTGGCGACCAGGAGAACACGCCGTGGGGCGCGCCGTCGACGGTCGGCGTGTCGGGGCCGGCCATGCCGCGCAGGAACAGGTAGAGCACCCCGCCGAGGTGGACGCCGGGGTCGTACCCGGGTTGCCGCCAGCGCAGGAACCGGTGGAGCGCCACCTGGTAGAGCAGGGCCTGCAGCGGGTAGTCGTGCGCGATCATCGCGTCGGTGAGCGCGTCCGGCCGGTAGGCCGCCAGGTTCGTCGTGGCCCCACCGAGCCGGTTGGTCTTGTGGTCGGCGATCAGGTAGCGGGGCGGACCGTCACCGTCGCGCAGCCGCAGCACGAGGTCGATCGACCCGTTGAGGTACCCGCGCAGGTCCAAGGTGAACCCCGGTGCCCGCAGCCGGTCCGGGTACCCGGCGGTGCGCAGCGGGTCGTCGTCGGCCAACCCGCCGTCGGAGGCCGGCCGGTCGAGCAGGTCGGCGAGCCGTGACAGGGCGACGCTGGCGCCTCCGCGTCGACCGAGGTCGCCACCGGCCAGCGGCAGCTCGAAGTCGAGCTCGTCGAGCCGGTCGTCGCGGGCGACGTCGGACAGCGCGCGCCCGCGGTCCCCGACGCGGCCGGCCAGGGGACCGAGCGGCGACCGGACGGCGGCGACGAGCCCGTCGCGCAGCACGGGCACGTCGGCGCGGGTCAGTCCGGGGACACGGTGGCGGGGTCGCTCGTCCTCGATGACGTCGGTGAGGTGGGCGGCGAGGTCGTCGGCGGCGAAGTCGGCGTGCTCGAGCACCGCGTGGACCATGGTCCCGAACGCGGCGCTCCCGCGGAGACCGCCGAGCGGGAGCTCCGCGTCAGCGGTCGCCGTGCCGGGTCCGGTGGTGGTGGGTTCCTCGGGCTCGTCCTCGGTGCCGGTCACCTCGGGTTCGGTGGCGACCGGTGGCGCCGGCGCCGTGGCGGGGTCGGTGAGGTGTTCGGCGCGGCGGACGATGGCGCTGTAGGACGTGCGGCGCCAGGCGCGGTCGAGCTCGCGGTCGAAGCTGGCTGCCGACAGCTCGGCGGGCGGATCGTGGTCCCCGTCCCAGCTGCCCACGGGGTCGTGGTTCGGCGGGGGGACGGGCGTCAGGGACGTCGAGGTGCCGGCGAAGCGGGCACGCAGCAGCTCGTCGGCCTCCGGGACGTCCTTCGGGACGGCGGGCTTCGCATCGAGCTGCACCTCACCAGCCTCGTCGCGGCCGTACAGCACGCGGCACAGCGCGGAGCTGGTCCCGTGATCGGTCCGGACCCACCAGACGATCGCGCGGTGACGGGCACGGGTCAGCGCCACGTACAGCAGCCGCAGGTGTTCGCCGATGCTCTCGCGCTGGGCGACCGCCTTGACCTCGCCGAAGTCGGGCCGGCCCGAGGGGCCGACGTCGACGACGCGCCGACCGGTGGTGGGGTCGTGCACGACGGCCGGTGCCGAGACCCCCTTCCCCGCGGACCAGTGGAACGGCACCAGCACGACGGGGTACTCGAGCCCCTTGCTGCGGTGGACGGTGAGGATCTGCACGGCGGCCGCGTCGGACTCGAGCCGGCGCGCCTGTTCCTCGGGCGGGGTCGGGGTGTCTCCGACCTCGGCGCGGGCGTGCTCGAGCCAGGCGCGCAGCGAGCTGACCCCGCGATCGTCCTCGCGCTCGGCGGTGTGGAGCAGCCCGCCGATGTGGCGCAGGTCGGTCAGGTGGCGTTCGCCGCCGATGGTGTGCAGCAGCCGTGCGGCGACGCCCTGCTCGGAGAGCACGGTGCGTTCGAGGGTCGCGATGCCGCGCGTGGCGATGACGTGGGCCCACCGGTGGGCGGCCTCGTGCAGCTCGTCGAGGTCGTCGTCGGACGCGGACCCGAGCCGCGCGGCGTCCCAACCGATCCAGCACGACAGGGCGAGGCGGCGGATGCGGGCCGGGTCGGAGGACCGCTCGATGGCTTCGAGCAGCCAGCGCCAGTCGTCGGCTGCGTCGGTGTCGAGGACGCTGCCGACGCCGTTGACCACCGAGGGGATCCGGGCGTCGCGCAGGCACTGCTGGACCAGCCGCGCCTCGGCGTTGGTGCGCACGAGGACCGCGACGTCCTCGGGCTGCATCGGGTGCCGGTCGGGCCCGATGCGGACCCGGCCGAGCTGGTCGAGCAGCACGGCGGCGACGTCCTCACCGAAGCGCTGACGGAGGGCGGGGGTGTTGGCCTTGCCGTACGGCGGGTCGTAGGTCCGCAGCTGGAGGGCGGCCGGGTCGTCGCCATCGTCGATCGCGCTGGTGTCGTGATCGGGCGCGGGTCGGACCGACACGAACCGGATGTCGCGCTCGCCGAAGGTCGTCCCCGCCAGCATGCGGTCGAGCGCTCCGAGCAGCGGCCCGTCGCTGCGGTAGTTCGTGGCGAGATCCAGCTTGACGTCGGCGAGCTGCGTCGCGGCCAGGTAGGCCCGGACGTCGGCGCCGCGGAAGCTGTAGATCGCCTGCTTCGGGTCGCCGATCAGCACGAGCGCGCGGTCACGATCCTCCGGGTCACGGAAGGCGCGCTGGAGGATGTCCCACTGGACCGGGTCGGTGTCCTGGAACTCGTCGATCAGCGCCCACTTGTAACGGGAACGCAGCACGGCGACGGCCGTGTCACCGCGGACGGGGTCGGTCAGCGCGTCGCGGAGCGCGAGCAGCAGGTCGTCGTAGCCGAGCGTGCCGTCGCGCCGTTTGCGGGCCTGGAGCTCGGTGCGGAGCTCGCGTGCCAGCCCGCCGCGTTCCGCGCCGGCGGGATCGTCGTCGTCCTCGCGGGGTCGCAGTTCGGCGTCGCCGTTGCCCGCGATGGCCCGGGCGATCCCCGCGACCTCGGCCCGGGTCGGGCGGACGGCCAGGTCGGCCCGACCGAGGTAGCGACGCACGTAGACGTCGTCGACCACCTCGTCGATCAGCGCGGACTCGTCCTCGAGGAGGGTGAGGTCGCGGGGCACGTCCGCGGACAGCCCCACCGAGCGCAGCACCTGCTGGGTGAAGCCGTGGATGGTGGAGATGGTGGCGGCGTCGAAGTCGGTGAGCGCCGTCGCGAGGTTGGCGTGCCGCGCGCGGACCTCGGCCTCGGGCGCGTCGGCCAGGTGGGCGAGCACGACGTCCTCGTCGGGTCGTGCCGGCCGCCTGCCGGCGAGGACGTGACGGAGGTGGCGTTCGGCCTCGACCAGCCGGCGCCGGACACGGTCACGGAGCTCGGCCGTGGCCGCGCGGGTGAAGGTGACCACCAGCAGTTCGGGCAACGTGCACCGGCCTTCCGCGACGGCGCGGGTCACGAGCGCGGCGATGGCGTAGGTCTTGCCCGTCCCGGCGGACGCCTCGAGGACGACCGTGCCCGAGGGCAGGTCGGCGGCGAGGTCGAGCTCCTCGACCGGGCGGGGTGTCGGGGTCACGTCGGTCACCGGTGCTCGATCTCCTCGGCGGCGAGCAGCGGCCACCAGACGCGTCGTCCGAGCCGACCGAGCCGCGATGGTTCGCCCTCGTCCCACCCCGGCCCGGTCTCGTCGGGGGTGGGTTCCTGCGCCAGCAGCTCGTCGGCGGTCACCGGACCGAGCACGAGGCGGTGCGCGTGATCCTGGTCCTCGCCCGGCCGGCCGAAGCCCGAGGTGTTGGTCCAGGTGCTGCGGGCCTTGGTGACGGGGCCCTGGCCGTGCGCGCCGATGTGGTTGCCCCACGCGGTCTCGGCGTAGGTCCCGGCGGTCTCGCAGGGCAGCAGCAGCGGGCCGCACAGGCCGCTGGCACGCAGCTGCACGAGCTGGTCGAGCAGCTCGATGGCCGCGGCGCGGCGGTCGTCGGGTGTCACGTCGCTGCCGCCGAGCGGGTTCGCGACGACCCGGGCCACCTTCTTGCCGACGAACTCGCGGGGGTCGCCCGCCGACAGTGCCGACACGCTGGCGGCCGCGAGGTCCCCGTCGGCGTTCTTGGTCTGGCTGGTCTGGGCCCGGCCGAGGGTGACCGACCGCCACGAGCGCTCCGGGTGCATCGCGGTGAGCGCGAGCAGCTCGACCCAGGCCGACAGCCGGGCCTTGCGGCCGAGGCGGGAGTAGGCGACCGCACGGCGGGTGTCGCCGACCACGGCGACGGCGCCCACGAGCCGCACCCCCGACGGCAGGCTCAGGTCGATGGCGACGGCTTCGGGCGCCTCGCCGAGCGGGACGCCCCGTTCGCTGGCGAGCCGCATCACCTCGTCGACGGTGCGGCGTGCGGCCGCGACGTGCTCGTCACCGAGATCGCCCGGAGGCAGCGTCCCGCGGGCACGCTCGACCTCGACCCAGCGGTCCGGGTCGCGGCCGGCGAGCACCTCGCCGAGCAGCCGGTCGCCGACCCCGTAGCCGTCGAGCCCGCCGAGCGTGACGGGGATGGCGTCGGTGCGGGTGTCGCTGCCGCGCGGGTAGCTGACGTCGAGCCGCTGGCTGAGCAACGCCTCGATCGGGTGGTGCAGGAACCCGATGAGCTCGCGCAGCCCCAGCGGCCCCGTGGACTCCGGTGGCGCGAGCCGGTCGGGCAGGAACGCGGCCGGGGGCGCGCGGTGACCGGCGATGGCGCGTGCGGCTTCGAGGTCGTCGGTGTCGAACCCGAACGGCACGTCGGTGGCGGCGCGGCCGGGGTGGCCGAGCTGTCCCGGTGCGAACCGCTTCGGATCGAAGGCCTGGAGCGGGTGATCGATCGTGATGGCCACGGACGCGGGGACGGGCCGGCCCCGGGTGTCGACGAGGTCGGTCGTGACCGTGCGGTCGATGACGTCGAGGAGCTCACCGATGGGGACCGACGGTGGCCGGGTCTCGCCGGTCCGCTCGTCGTGTCCGGTGGTGAGCACGATCAGGTCGCGCCCGGCGGCGAGCACGGCGTCGAGCAGGAGCTGGCGGTCCTCGGTGCGCGGGTCGCGGTCGCCGACCAGCGGTGCCGCCGCGAGCAGGTCGTCGCCGTCAGGGACGGTCCGTCGCGGGAACACCTCGTCGTCCATGCCGAGCAGCACCACGACCTGGTGCGGGACCGAACGCATGGGCACGAGCGTGCAGACCGTCAGGTCACCGGTGCGGTGGGCGGCACGGGACGGGGCACCCTCGAGTCGATCGCCGAGCAGGCCACGCACCTCCGCCAGCGACAGCGGCAGCTGCGCGCTGTCAGCGGCGGTGCCCCGGACCGCGTCGCGGACCTCGGCGAAGGTCCGTCCGAGCTGGACCTCCTGCCACGCGTCGTCGTCGGGCACCTCGCACAGGTCGCCCACCGCTTCGGTCAGGACGTCGAGCCACGCCCCGACGCTGCGCGGGGTCCGCATCGTGCGGACGATGGCGTCGAGCCGCGTGAGCAGCTCGGCGATCCGACCGGCGAGCTCGACCCCGTCACCCTCGACGTCGTCCTCGGGTGCGACCCCGAGGCTGGTCCGCAACCGCTCGTCGGCGACGGCGACCCCGACCAGGAGCCGGTCGAGGCCGGTGCGCCAGGTGTTGACGTCCGTCGGGACCCCGCGCTCGTGCCGGTGGTCGGCGTCGAGACCCCAGCGCACCCCGGTCGAGGTGAACCAGCCATCGAGCCGCCCGAGGTCGTCCTCGTCGAGCTGGAAGCGGGCCCGTACGGGTGCGCGCGTGCACAGGTCGAGGACGGCGGAGGCGGTCACGCGGCCGTCGGCGAGCTCGAGCAGCTCGGCGATCACGCGAAGCAGCGGGTTGGTCCGTCGCAGCGCGCGGTCGGCGAGCTGGACGCGGAGCTGCACGTCCGGCTCCCCGTCGACCGGCGTGACCGTGTGGCCGCCGAAGACCGCCTCGATCAGGGGGGCGTAGGTCTCGATGTCGGGGCACAGCACGACGATGTCCCGAGGCTCGAGTTGCGGGTCCGCCGCGAGCCGGTGGAGCAGGACGTCGCGGAGCACCTCGACCTGCCGGGTCGCGCCGTGGCAACGGTGCAGCTCGATCGAACGGTCGTCGGCGGGCAGGAGCGGGAGCTCGACGCCCTCGTGCCGCGGGGCGTCGCGACGGACGGCGTCCTGGATCCGGCCGAGGACCGTGGCCGGCCCGTCGCCGGTGTCCGACTCGTCCACGTGGGGGGTGAGGTCGTGGTGGGTGGCCGCCACGGTGTCGACCACCAGCTGGAGCTCGCGGGTGTCGCGTGCCCAGGCGGTCAACAGCGGATCACGTGGCAGGTCGGTGGTCGGGTCGGTCTCGCGGGTCGGGAGCGCGGTCCGCGTGGTGGCGGCCACGGAGCTGGTCGCGACGCCCGACGACAGCCGCTCGGCGGTCCGACGCCAGAGTACGGGGGAGGGGTGGAGGAGGAACAGGTGGACGTCCCGACCCGCCGGCGCGTCGACGGTCGGGCCGGTCGCGAGCGCGCTGAGCACCTCGGCCACCGTGGCCGACAGCGCGGTGACCCCGAAGATCGACAGGCGCTGGGGGAGGTCGAGCACGAGCGGGTCGTCGTCGATGGTGACACCGCGGGTGAGCGCATCGGTCGCGTGGGCGAGCCGCTCCGGTCCCGAGCGCGTCCCGATCCGTTCGTGGACGGCTCGCCACAGCCGGGGCTGCCACCGCGACCGGTCGGGGAGGGCCTGACCGTCGCCACCGACGTCGGACGAGGTCGCCCAGGCCTGGAGCATGGCCGGCCGGTGGACCGCGTACCGGTCGAACAGTTCGGCGACCCGTCGGACGGCACCGAGCCGGCGGTCCGAGGGGCCGTCACCGTCACGGACGTGTGCCGACAGGGGGCCGAGCAGGTCGTGGCGGTCGGAGGCCACGGCGTCCTCGACGACGTCGAGCAGCGGCCACACGAGGCGGTCGGGTCGCCACGGGTCGTCGGCCACCGCGCCGCCGGAGGTGCGGGCGATGACGTCCGCGACGAGACCGCCGGGGAAGGGGAAACGGATGTTGGCCGCGACGCCGTCGCCGCGACCGGCCGAGGTGCCGAGGTGGTGGGACAGGCGTTGGGCGATCCAGCGTTCGATGCCGCGCGAGTGGACCGCGACGACCTCGGGCGCGAACGGGTCGGCTGGCGGCTCCGACAGCACGTCGGCCAGCGCGCCGACGAGCGCGTCGGCGCGGTCGGCGTGGTGGACGTGCAGCACGAGGACCCCCGGGACGAGCATCGGCCGACGGTCGCGTCTGCCGAGCGGTCCGCAGTCTGCCAGCCACCCGTGACACGCCGGGGAAAGGGCGGAGCCCCGGCGACCCTCGCGGGTCCCGGGGCTCCTGTTCCTCCGGATCGGTCCCGGTGCACCCCGGAGGGTGTCGCCCCGAGGGGCGTGCACCCCGGAGGGTGCCGCGTGACCGTGTGATCCTTCGGGTGGCACCGTCCCGCTGCGACGGTGGTGCCGCTCTCCGTCCGCCAGGCGCAGTGGCGGCTGTCGAGCTGTTCGGCTTCGGTCCTTGTCGTCCCTCCGGGTGCGCCGACCCTCGCGGGCCTCGCCTCCCCGGTGGTCCGGGTCCGGACCCCCGGCCCGTTCCCGGCGCCGCCCCGAGGGGCGTCGCACGTTCCCGGTCCGGTGGCTCGTCCCTGGCGACCCGCCACCTCGTCTCCCCGACCCGGAGGTCGGTGATCCGTTGCGGCGGACCAGGCACGGTCCTCCACCTCGTCACGGGGTCCTGCACCGGCTCCCGTGGCGGCCGATCGAGCGTGTCTCGCAGTCGCATCCCGACCGGTAAGGCACACGCTACGGGTCGTCCCCGGCCCCTGTCCAGAGGTTCAGGTCAACTCACAGGAGATTCACAACTCGTCCGCAGGCTGTGCACAGCCTGCCCACAGGATCGTGCGTCACGGCGCGCACACGCGGGGTGCCGACGCGCGGCGGCCGGCCGAGCGGGACGCCCGGATCGGGGGTCTCAGACGGCGCAGCTGTCACAGGAACAGGCGTCACCGGCGGGGTGATCGTGGCCGTCGCCGTCGGTCGCGGCGGCGTGGCCGGTCGACCCGCCGACGATCGTGAGCGGTGACCGCTCCTGCCACGCCTGCTGGAGCGCGCCGAGCAGCACCTCGGCCGGCTGCGCGCCCGAGACGCCGTAGCGAGCGTCGAGGACGAAGAACGGCACGCCGGAGATCCCGAGGACGCGAGCCTGGGTCTCGTCCTCCCGCACCTCGTCGGTGAACCGCTCCCCAGCGAGGACCTCGGTCACGTCGGCCTCGTCGAGCCCCGCCTCCACCGCCAACCGGGTGAGCGCCGCCACCTCGCCGATCGGTTCGCCGTCGCGGAGGTAGCCGGTCAGGAACCGGTCCTTGACCGCGTCCTGCAGCGCGGAGCCGCCACGTTCGAACGCGAGGTGGAGCAGGCGGTGGGCGTCCAGGGTGTTGCCGGCCCGGGCGCGGTCGAAGCGGAACTCGAGCCCCACCTCGGCGGCCGTGGCCGTCATCTGGTCGAGCATCGCCTGGGCCTCGTCCGGCGTGCGCCGGTACTTGGTGGCGAGGTGGTCGCGTTGGGAGACCTCGCGGAGGCGCGGTGCGGACGGGTCGAGCTCGAAGCTGCGCCAGCGGATCTCCACCTCGTCGGCGTGCGCGAAGTCGGCCAACGCCTGCTGGAAGCGTGCGCGGCCGACCGCACACCAGGGGCAGACGACGTCGGACCAGATCTCGACCTGCACGGCAGCGACCTTCGCGGGGGAGCGGGAGAGGCGGGGAGGAGTGGAGGAGTGGAGGAGTGGAGGAGGAACGCACGCGGCCGCCGGGAGCTTCCCGGCGGCCGGACGTGGTGGGGACGATCAGCGCTCGTAGACCCCGATGATCCGGTTCTGTTCGATGATGGCGTCGCCGTACTCGCGCAGGAACGTCTCGCGGTCGGGTTTGCCGTCGACCGCGCGCGACAGGGCGTAGACCCAGAAGTAGTAGTGGTGCGGGCCGTGCCCGGCCGGCGGCTGCGGGCCGCCGTAGCCCTGCGAGCCGAACCCGTTGGGACCGGGGTTGAACTTCTCGTCGGCGTCGAGCCCGATGGTGGTGGTGTCGGTCGGGATGTTGTAGAGCGTCCAGTGCGTGAACCCGAACGGCAGCGGGGCGTCGGGGTCGTGGCAGATGAGCGCGAGCTCGACCGCGTCGGCGGGGACACCTTCGATGGTGAGCTCGGGCGCCACGTTGTCGCCGTCGTTGGCGTTGGCGTCCTGCAACCGTTCGCCGGTGCTGAACTGCGCGCTGGTGATCTTCAGGTCCTGGATGTTGAGGCCCACGTCGTCGCTCCTGTCGTCGGGCGTGCGTCACCGGTGACGCTAGGTGGCCGCGCGACGCTCGTCCCGTCCGGACGTCCGACGTGCCGACGTGCCGACGTGCAGCGGTCTCCCGCCGGGGCTCAGCCGATCACGGGACCGCGGGGGTGGCCTCGCGGTAGACGTCGGCGAGGTGGATGTAGCCGGCGACGTTCGGACGCGGCACCGGCGGGACGTCCTTCTCGAGGATCTTGGCGGGCACGCCGACGGCGATGGTGCGGGGCGGCACGACCGTGCCCTCGGTCACCACCGCGCCGGCACCGACGACCGCGCCCTCGCCGATGACGGCGCCGTTCATCACCACCGCTCCCATGCCGATGAGCACGTCGTCCTCGACGGTGCAGCCGTGGAGGACGACGCGGTGGCCGACCGTGACGCGCTCACCGATCGAGCACGCGAAGGTCGGGTCGGTGTGGACCACCGAGTTGTCCTGCAGGTTGCTGTCCGCTCCGACGGTGATGGGGGCGTGTTCGGCCCGCAGGACCGTGCCGAACCAGATCGACACGCCGCTGGCGAGCTGGACGTTGCCGGCCACGGTCGCGTTGTCGGCGAGGTAGGCGCCGGCGAGCTCGGGGGTGAAGCCGGCGACGGTCAGGACGGTGGGCACGCGAGCTCCTCCGGTGGCGAGGCGGGCACGGTAGGCGCCGCGCGCCGTGGACGCAGGGGCACAGCCGCGGCAGGTCAGCGGTCAGGCGCCGCTGCGGGTGCGGATCGCGCGCTGCCACTCGGAGGGGGTCTGCTCGGCCAACGCCACGAGGTGGCGGCGGTGCTCCTCGTCCTCGCGGACGGCACGATCGAAGGTCGCGTCGTCGACGGCCGGGATCCCCGCCTCCCGGAGCGGGTCGAGATCGAGCACCGGTGGCGACCTGCCACGGCGAACCGACCGGGACCAGGTCGCCGATCCCGAGCGTGAAGACGGTGAAACCGGTGAAGTAGATCCTGCTCCACAGGTCGGCGGGCAGCCCACCGGACGAGGTGACCACGGCCCCGGACGAGGCGCTGAAGATCAGCGACCATCCGAGCCACCGTCCGGCCAACCAGGTGACCACGATGAGCGCCATCGCCAGGGGGCCGGACGCCCGCAGGAGGATGCCGCTCGCGAGCGGGCGAGGCGGCGGTTGACGTTCCACAGGCCTCGCGTGGCCGGGCCGGTGACCGGTCCACCCCCAGCGCCGGGTGCGATCGTGGTCATCAGCACGTCGGCGACGGTCAACCCCAGCACGCCGACCCCGAGGATCAGCAGCACGATCTGCACGGGCTCCCTCTCGGTCGGCGGCCGTGTGGAGACGGTAGGGCGAGGTGTGCTCGACTCGGTAGCGATGTCCCGCCCGACCGATCAACCGAGCGACTGGAGCGTCCGTGGCGATCGATCCGACCGGTGCCGACCTGAAACGCTTCCTCGCCGAGGACCCCGGTGGGCCCGTGGTGATGCTGAACCTGCTGCGCTTCCGGCCCGACGGCGGGCGAGAGCGGTACGCGCAGTACGCGGCGCACCTCGAGGAGACGTTCCTGCCCCGCTACGGCGGTGAGGTGCTCTACGCCGGGTCGGGTCACACCGCCATGGTCGCCGAGGACGGCCAGAGCTGGGACGCGGTGCTGTGCGTCCGCTACCCCGACCGGGCGTCGTTCTCGCGGATGGTCGCCGACCCCGAGTACCAGCAGGTCACCCACCTGCGGACCGAAGCGCTCGTCGAAGCCACGCTGCAGCCGACCACGCCGTGGTGACCTGACCGACCACGGTACGGTCGAGTTCGACCACGAGAGGCAGCAGCGTGAGCGACGGACCGGTCCCACCTGATCCCACCCGCCGGGTCGACCCGGTCGACCCGGGCGCGACCCGACGGGTCGACCCGCCCGGCAGTGCGGACCCGACGCGGGCGATCCCCACGACCGGCGCCGGTGACGACGACGGCTACACCGTCGTCCCGAACCGGCCGCCGGGGGAAGGCCACCCGGTCGACGAGGAGCTGATCGTCGACGACCGCGAACCGGAGCGGAACCGTGGCCGCGACTGGGCCATCGGGCTCGGCGGGGTCGTCGCCGGCATCCTGCTCGCGATCATCGTGGCGTTCGCCGCCGGCGGCGACGAGCCGGTCGACGACCAGGTCGCGGCAGCGCAGGAACAGGTGGCCGAGCTCGAGGTCGAACGCGACGCGCTCGAGGCCGAGAACGAGGCGCTCGAAGCGCGAGCCTCCGACGCCGAGGCGGCGGTCGGCGCGGGGGATGCCGATCTCGATGCGCAGCGACAGGCGCTCGACCAGCGCGAGGCGCAGCTCGACGAACGGGACGGGTCGCTGAACCAGCGAGAGTCCGACCTCGCCGACCGTGAGCGGCAGCTCGATGAACGTGAGGCGTCCATCGACCAGGGTGGCTCGGACGGTGACGGCTCGGGCGACGGGTCGGAGGATGGCGGCATCGAGCTTCCGGACATCGACAGCGACGAGGTCGAGGGTTTCATCGACCGGATCATGGACCGGATCCGCAGCCTCTTCTGAGCTGAGACTGAGGGGCGCGTGAGGTCGTCGACGTGAGGAAGGGACCGCCGGTGGCGGTCCCTTCCTCGTGGTGCGTGCCCTGCGCGCGATCTAGTCGGTCAGTTCCTCGACCTCGGTCTGGACGTCCTCGACGGCGTCGGTGACCGGCGCCTCGAGGTCGGAGACGGCCTCACCGAACAGCGCGATGCCGGCCGCTCCGAGGACGAGGGAGAGGACACCGCAGACGATCCCGGTCACGGCCATGCCGGCGCCCTTGATGGCGGCCTTGCGGGACCGGCTGACGCCGATGATCCCGACGATGATAGCGATGACGCCGAGCACCGACCCGACCAGCCCGAGGATGGGCACCACCGAGATCAGCAGCGCGAGCACACCGAGGATGAGCGCGGCGACGGCTGCGCCGGAGCGGCGCACCGGGGCAGCGACCGGCTCGCCGTGGTCCGAGAGGTGTCCGCGGTCGGCCGTGTGGGTGTGTCCGTCACGGTCGCGATCCGTGTGCCCACGGTCGTGGTCGTCACGGGCATCGTGCACGATGGTCGGGTCGTCGGATCGCGTGCCGGTGCGGCCGCGGCCGTCGTCGTGGTCGTCGTGTCGGTCGGTGAGTCCCATGCCTGGCTCCTGTGTCGAGGTCGGCCACCAGCATGGGTCGCGCAACGGCCTCAGAGCCGCGCCGACCACCCCCGGACGGCCCCAGGTTCCGCCTTCCGTGGCCGGGTGCACCACCGTTCGGCCGGGTGCGCCCCTGTCCGCACGGCCGGAGGACCCCGTGCACCGGCAGGACGAACGGCCGTTGGGGCGCGTTCTGCCCGAAGGGCGGGGGAGAACCGCCACGGTGGAGCGAGGAGGGCGCCATGGTGGGATCGAACGGGTTCCGACCCCAAGGAGATGCCAGTGGACACCACGACCATCATCATCATCGCCGTGATCGTCGTCGTCGCGCTCATCGCGCTCGCGCTGATGCTGCCGAAGATGAAGCAGAAGCGTGAGGAACAGAAGCGCGAGCAGGAGGCGCGTGACCTGGAGGAAGCGCAGCAGCACCTCCAGGAATCGGAACGTCTCGCGGCCGTCGCCGATAAGGAGAAGGCTGCTGCGGACGAGCAGGTCGCACGAGCCCAGCGCGAGAAGGCGGACGCTGAGGCACGGACCGCACAGGCTGAGCGCGAGGCCGAGGAGCAGCTCGCCCGGGCGCGCGGCGAGAAGGCCGAGGCCGAGGAACGCGCCATCGAGGCTGAGCGGGGCGCGCAGGAGAAGTACCGCGCCGCCGAGGAGCGCAGCGCGGAGGCTCGGGACGAACGCAGCCAGGCCGAGGACCTGCTGCCGGACTCCGACCACCAGGGTGACGACGATGGTGTCGACCGGACCGACGCCGACCGGACCGACGCCGACCGGACCGACGCCGACCGGACCCACGCCGACCGGACC
>NZ_JBBEBZ010000149.1:0-1154 GCF_040882075.1 Nitriliruptor sp. | reverse complement strand
CGACCGGACCGACGCCGACCGGACCGACGCCGACCGGACCCACGCCGACCGGACCGACGCCGACCGTGTCCGCGACGAGCGCGTCAGCGACGACCGGACGGACCGGCCGGTGACCGACCACGACGACCGGGTCTAGTCCTTTGGTCTAGTCCCGCCGCTGCACGAGCCAGGTGTCGAAGCACGGCACCGTGAAGGCGACGCGGCCTCGCCGCGGGGCGTAGAGGTGCCCCGCGGCGATCAGTGTCGCTCGGGCGTCGCTGAGTGGCCGCTGGTCGGCGTGCCCGAGCCGGGTGGCGATCGCCGACATCGAGGCAGGGGAACCGAGCTCGTCGATCGCGATGGCCAGGTCGCGTGCCCGCCCGCGGGGGAACCGCTGCCACCGGGACGAGAAGAACCCCTCGCGACGCTGGTCGACGAGCTGTTGCGCTCGGGGGACGTCGGCGAGGCGGACGTCTCGACGTTCCTGGAGCGTGCTCCACAGGGCCTCGCCCCACAGCTGCACGAAGTAGGGGTAGCCGCCGGTGTCGGCCAGCACGTGGTCGGCGACCGGTTCGGTGACACGGACCCCGGCGTGCTCGGTGAAGGGTTCGTCCAGGGCTTCGTGCACCTCGTCGACGGTCAGTAGGAGCCCGACGCCGCGGTGCTCGGCCAGCAGCACGAGGTCGTAGAGCAGCGCCTCGAGGGTGACGTCGCCGCGGTCGGTCTCGGCCGGGTGGAAGGCGATCTCGCCGCGGGTGAGCGACAGCGAGGACAACCGGCGACGGAGGTCGCTGACGGCCGAGGTGAGCGGACCGGCACCGCGGAGGAGGGACCGGCACGTGGCGGTCAGGTCGGTGTCCGCGGCGTCGGCCTCGATGTGGAGGGCGACGGTGCCGGTTGCTGCGGCGTGGTGGCGGGTGTAGGCCATCAACGCGGTCTTGCCGACGCCCCGCACGCCTCGGAGCAGCGGCATGGCCACGGGGTCGTTCGGCACGGCGAGCCGGTCGACCATGTCCTTGGCGATCAGGAGCGGGGCGTTCCGCGAGCCGAAGGCGGGCGGGACCTTGCCGGGCCCTGGCCGGAACGGGCTCGCGGCCCGGGGGAGGGCGCCGGCTGGCTCGGGCGACTTGAACGGGTCGGCCACCTCTCCCACTTTCTCGGGACTCTCGGAAATC
>NZ_JBBEBZ010000148.1:0-16612 GCF_040882075.1 Nitriliruptor sp. | reverse complement strand
CGGCGTTGACGAAGAACGAGATGCGCCCGACGACCTTGCCGAACTCCGCCTCGGGCACCTGCCCGCGGTCGCGGACCGCGTCGAGCACGGCGATCGCGTTGGCCAGCGCGAAGGCCAGCTCCTGCACCGGCGTCGCGCCCGCCTCCTGCAGGTGGTAGCTGCAGATGTTGAGCGGGTTCCAGCGCGGCATCTCGGTGACGGTGTAGGCCACCACGTCGGTGGTCAGCCGCATCGAGGGTGCCGGCGGGAACGCGTAGGTCCCGCGCGACAGGTACTCCTTGATGATGTCGTTCTGGGTGGTGCCGGCGAGCTCGCTGACGTCGGCGCCCTGCTCCTCGGCGACCGCGATGTAGAGCGCGAGCAGCCACATGGCGGTCGCGTTGATCGTCATCGAGGTGTTCATCTGCTCGAGCGGGATCGCGTCGAACAGGGTCCGCATGTCGTCGAGCGAGGTGACCGGGACCCCGACCTTGCCGACCTCGCCGCGTGCGAGCACCTGGTCCGAGTCGTACCCCGTCTGCGTCGGCAGGTCGAAGGCCACCGACAGCCCGGTCTGACCCTTGGCGAGGTTGGTCCGGTACAGCTCGTTCGACGCGGCCGCCGACGAGTGCCCCGAGTAGGTGCGCATCAGCCAGGGGCGGTCGCGACGCGGGGCTTCGGCCTTGTCGTCCTGGTCGTGTCTCACGGCTGGCCCTCCACGGTCTCGACGGCGCGGACCGCGAGCCGGATCGTGCCACCCGGGCTGCCCACTCTACGACCCTCGATGCTAGCTGTCGGCACCTATCGCCCCCTCCCGACATCGGTCCGACGGGCCGGAGCTGGAGGAAGGGACCCGCTCCGCGCCGCGCTCGGGCATCGCCGACCGTCACGGGCCGGCCGGCCGGCCGTTTGGCGGTCGACCCCGTCCTACGGCATCCTCGGTCGCTGCCTGACGTGCGTTCCGTGGGAACCCCGCGCGCATCCGACGCACCGTGAGCGCCCTCCCACGCTGCTCGTGCACCGCTGACCGCTCCCTCGCCGACCCGTGAGGTACGTGCCTTGCGTCGCCCCTCCCGTTCGCTGCTGCTCGCGCTCGCCTTCGCGATCGCGGTGCCGGCGTCCGCCGTGGCGCAGGACCTCGAGGCCGAGCTCGAACAGGCCGAGGAGCGCGCCGGCCAGCTGCGTGGCGACCTCGACGACGCCACCGGCCGCTACGAGAGCACCTGGGCCCGCATCGAGGAACTGCGGGTCGAACAGGACCAGCTCGAGCGGCGTGCGCGGGACCTCGAGACCGAGTTCCTCGAGGCGCAGGACGCGATGACCGACCGCGCGATCACGATGTTCAAGCGCGGACAGACCGACTCCTCGCTGCTGCTGTTCGCCGCGGAGGGGCCGGCCGAGGCGGCCGACCGCGCGGCGCTGCTGTCGGCCCTGCAGAGCCGTGACCGGGCCAAGGCCGAACGGGCCGGTGCGCTGTCCACGGCGCTCGACCAGACCGAGGCGCTCCTCATCGAACGGGCCACCCAGCTCGACCAGCTGCAGCTAGAGCTCGACGAGCTGCGCGACGAGTTGGCCGGCGACCTCGAGGACGTGGAAGCGCGCGCCGACGATCTCGAACAGCGAGCCCAGAACCGGCGGCGCGTCGAACGCGGTGCGCAGCAGGGCATCTACAGCTGCATCTTCGCGCCCGGCCGCACCAACTTCCGCGACACCTGGGGCGCACCCCGTAGCGGGGGTCGTAGCCACAAGGGCACCGACGTGTTCGCGGTGATGGGCGAACCGGTGCTCGCCTTCACCGACGGGGTCATCGCCCGGCACTCGAACGGCGGGCTCGGCGGGATCAGCATCTACCTGCAGGGCAACGACGGGAACCTCTACTACTACACCCACCTGCAGCGCATCGACGCGAACGGCGCGGTCGGCCGCCGCGTCCAGGGCGGCGAGCTGATCGCCTACAACGGCGATACCGGCAACGCCCGCGGCGGCGCCCCGCACGTCCACTTCGAGATCAAGCCCGGCGGTGGGGCCTCGATCAACCCCTACCCGTGGCTCGCCGCCGCGTGCTTCTGACGCGGACCCGCGTCCGGGGCCGGACCGGATAGCGTCGCTCGGCTGGTCGCCACCTCGGATCGGAACCTCCGTGTACGTCGCCCTGCTCGCCGCAGCCATCGCCGGCACCCTCATCGCGTTCCAGACCGCCCTCATCGGGGTGTTCGGAGCGCAGGTGCACCCGTTCGTGGCCGCGACGTGGGTGCACGGCGCCGGCCTGGTCTTCGGCATCGTCGGGGTGCTCGTGAGCCGGTTGGGCTTCCAGGCCGACGTGGTCCGTGAGGCACCGCTCGGGCTGCTCGCCGGTGTCGCCGGGATGCTGCTGGTCACGGCCATCGCGGTGGCCGTCGGCGGCGTCGGGCTCGCCAGCACGCTGGCGATCGTCACGGGGGTGCAGCTGCTGGTCGGCTTCGTGCTGGAGGCGACCGGCTTCCTCGGTCGGGCCGTCGCCGTCGATCCCGTCCGCATCGGTGGCGCGGTGCTCATCGTGATCGGCGTGGTGCTGGTCGTCGGCCGGGGCAGCGCTCCCGCCGCGGCCTGACCGCGCGCCGCCAGGCTCACCAGAGCTCGTCGGTCGCGGCACCGGTGAGGTCCGACCGCGCCTTGAGGCCCGCCAGCCACCCGCCACCGAGCGGGACCACCGAGGTCCACAGCTCCGGGTCCTCGAGCGCCTCACGGACCACCTCGGCGTGCCGACCCGTCGGAGCTCCCTCGGCCAACACCCCGCCGACCAGCAACACCCCGCCGGGACGCAGCCGCTCCACGACCGTGCTCCACGCCCCGAGCAGCTCGACGGTGACGGTGCCCACCACGACGGCATCGAGGTCGCCGGGCACGTCGGCGAGGTGATCCGGCGACGCACCGGCCAGCGGCGACCCGTCGAGGTGGAGCGTCACCCGCCCGAACCTGCCGGAGCGCCGGAGGGTGGCCTCCAGCCGTCCCGCGGACGACGGGTCGGTGCAGGCGTGCACCTCGCCACCGTCGCCGACCGCTCCGGCCAGCCACCAGGTCAAGGCTCCCGCCCCGGCGCCGAGCTCGACCACCCGCCGCGCACCGACGGCTCGCACCGCCCAGGTGACGAACGTCGCGGCGGCGCGGTCGGGCACCACCTCGCCGCGTGCCTCGGCCGCCTCCGCCATCTCCACCAACGCGTGGTCGTGCGCCTGCGCGAACGCGAGGTCGCTGAGCACCGGTCCGAGGTCGGTCGCTCCCGCGGGTGGGGTCGCGTCGGTCACGGGGCTGCTCCGGGTCGGGGGGCCCGACGGTAGGCCCTGCCCCGTCCACCGGCCCGACCCGAGCCCTAGAGTCGGGTCCGCCCTCGCCACCTCGCCGGACGGAGCCACCCGTGGGTCGCCACGTGCTCGTGTGGGACGCACCGAACATCGACATGACCCTCGCCAACATCATCGAGGGCAAGCCGACGCCGAAGGAGCGGCCCGACCTGGCTGTCCTCGGGGCGTGGCTCGTCGACCAGGCTGCCGGTGAGGACGACGTCGAAGCGTGCGTGTTCGTCAACGTCGCACCGCACGTCGCCGGCCCGATGCGCGGCTGGGTCCTGTGGCTGCTCGAGCAGGGCTTCCGCGTCTTCGCCAAGCCCAAGCTCGCCGACTCGGACGTCGACGACGACATGCTCGACCACCTCTGGGAGCGCTACGAACAGGGCGACCTCGAGGCGGTCTACGTCGGATCGAACGACGCGCGGGCCTTCCTCGAACCGTTGTCCGAGCTCGCCGACAACGACGTCGGGGTCCACGTCCTCGGGTTCGCCGAGCTCGCCGGCGGGCTGTCCACCGCCGATCACATCGACTTCATCGACCTCGAGGCCATCGACGGGCTGTTCGCCGAGCCGTTGCCGCGCCTGACCCTCGAGACGCTGCCCGAAGCCGGTCGCTGGTTCGAGCCGCGGGGCAAGCTCGGGAGCCTGCGCAGCAGCCGGGCGGAGCGTCCGCCGATCGACCTGTGAGCGGGCCGACGTCCGCGGCCACGCCGAGCGTGCGTTCGGAGGTCGGGCGCCTGCGCAGCGTGCTGCTGCACCGCCCCGGTGACGAACTGCGCCGCGTCACCCCCGGGACCATGGACGAGTTGCTCTTCGACGAGCTGCTGTGGGTCGAGGAGGCCCAGCGCGAGCACGACGCCTTCGCCGACGTGCTCCGGGGAGCGGGGGTCGAGGTCCGTTACGTCGAACAGCTGCTCGCCGACGTCGTGGCCGACCGGGCCGCCGCCGAGGAGCTGGTCGCCCGTCACGTCACCGACACCACCTGTGGTCCGGGCGCCGTGGACCGGGTCCGCGAGCTGGTGCTCGGCGGGACCCGGCAGCAGCTGGTGGCGCACCTGATCGGCGGGGTGACGCTCGAGGAGGTCCGTGCTGCGGGCGGCGAGCTCGGCGGGCTCGTCGCGGCGGTGTCCGAGCCGACCGAGCTGGTGCTCGCGCCGCTGCCGAACCTGGTGTTCACCCGCGACAGCTCCGCGTGGATCGGCGAGGGCGTGGTGCTGTCACCGATGAACCGCCCGGTCCGCCGGCGCGAGAGCGACCTGCTGCGCACCATCTACCGCCACCACCCGGACCTCCGCGGCGCACCCATCTGGTACGGCGACCGCCCGCAGGACCACCTCCAGGCGTCCTTCGAGGGCGGCGACATCCTCGTGGTCGGCGAACGCGGGCTGGCGATCGGCCTGTCCGAGCGCACCACCCCCGCCGGCGTCGAGACCCTGGCATCCCGGCTGTTCGAGGCCGGTGTCGTCGACCGCGTGCTGGCGGTCGACCTGCCGAAGGTCCGGGCCGCGATGCACCTCGACACCGTGGTCACGCAGGTCGACGTCGATGCGTTCGTCACCTACCCGGCCATGATGCGCTCGGTCCGGTGCTTCGCCCTCACCCCGGGGGCGGGGGCCGTCGCGGTGGGAACCGGGGCCGTCGACGTGCGCGAGAGCGAGGGCCTCGTCCGTGGCCTCGCCTGGGCGGCCGGGCTGGACCACGCTCGCGCCATCGAGCCCGAGCTCGGTTCGATCCGGGCCGAGCGCGAGCAGTGGAACGACGCCAACAACACCCTCGCGATCGCCCCCGGCGAGGTCGTCGCGTACGAGCGCAACGCCGCCACCAACGAGATCCTGACCGCGGCGGGCGTGACGGTCCACACCATCCCGTCGGCCGAGCTGCCGCGGGGCCGCGGCGGGCCCCGGTGCATGAGCTGTCCCGTGCTCCGCGACCCGGTGTGAACCCCTCGGTGGTTCCCGCCCCGGGGGCGCCGGCCGTCCGTGCCCGCGACCTCGACGTGGTCCGGTCGGGCGTGACCATCCTGCGCGGCGCCGACCTCGACGTGCCGGCCGGTGAGCACCTCGCCGTGCTCGGCCCGAACGGTGCCGGCAAGACCACGCTGCTGCACCTGCTCGCCACCTACCGGTTCCCGACGCGCGGGTCGCTCGAGCTGCTCGGCCACCGGCTCGGGCGCGTCGACGTCCGGGCGTTGCGTCCACACATCGGGTTCGTGTCCGTGGCGCTCGACCCGCTCCTCGAGGACATCACGGTCCTCCGGACCGTCGCGGGCAGCGCGATCGGTTCGGTGGCGCCACCGGCGGCGGTGCTCGACGAGCCCGCGCTCGTGACGGCCGCGCACACCGCCCTCGAGCGGGTCGGGGTGGACCACCTCGCCGACCGGCGCATCCTGACCCTGAGCCAGGGCGAGCGGCAGCGGGTGCGGATCGCCCGGGCCCTGGCCAGCGCGCCCGCGCTCCTGCTGCTCGACGAGCCGTTCGCCGGACTCGACCTCGGTGGCCGCGAGCAGCTCGTGACCGTGCTCGACGCGCTCCTGACCGAACCCGACGGCCCGACCGTCGTGCTCGTGACCCACCACCTCGAGGAGCTGCCCACCCAGCTGCGCCGCGTCCTGCTGCTCGCCGAGGGCCGGGCCGTCGCCGAGGGGCCCATCGAGCAGGTGCTGACGTCGGCGCAGGTCAGCTCGGTCTTCGCCACCCCGCTGCAGGTGGTGCGCGATGCTGACGGCCGGTGGCGTGCCACCGGCGTCACGGACGAGAACCGACGAGTGGGACGATCGTGACCGACGATGGCCGCCTGCCCTGGCTCGACGAGCGCGGACTCGAGCGGGTGCTGTGTGTCGCCGCGCACCCCGATGACCTCGAGTACGGCACGGCGGCGGCGGTGTCGCGCTGGGTGGCCGCGGGTATCGAGGTGACCTACCTGCTCGTCACCTCCGGGGAGGCCGGCATCGGCGGGATGTCACCAGCCGACGTCGGACCTCTCCGAGAGCAGGAGGAGCGCGACGGCGCCCGCGAGGTCGGGGTCGACGTCGTCGAGTTCCTCGCCGGGTACGGCGACGGGACCGTCGAGGCCGGGCTCGCGCTCCGACGCGACCTGGCGCGGGTGATCCGCCGCCACCGCCCGCAGCTGGTCACCTCGCTCACCCACCGGGAACGCTTCGTCGGCGGCGGGACCAACCAGGCCGACCACCGCGTGGTCGGCCTCGCCTGCGTCGACGCTGCGGCCGATGCCGGCAACCGGTGGATCTTCCCCGAACTCATCGACGAGGGGCACGAACCTTGGAGCGGGGTAGGGGCGGTCGCCCTGTCCGCGTCCCCCGAACCGACGCACGCCGTCGACGTGACCGGGCACCTCGACGCGGCCGTGCGCTCGCTCGAGGCGCACCGGGCCTACCTCGAGGGGCTCGGCGACGCCGCCCCTGACCCGGAGGTCATGCTCGGGATGATGCTCGAGGGTGGGGGCGGACCAGAGGGCGTCGACCACGCGCTCACCTTCGAGGTCTTCGACCGCTGATCGCGGCGATCGGCCCTCGCGGTGCCGGCGGCACCCTCGACCGCCACTACCCTGCCCGCCGGGAGCTCCACGACACCCCACCCCCCACTGGGAGACTCACCCGTGCCCGAGGCCGTCATCGTCAGCACCGCGCGCAGCCCCATCGGCCGCGCGTTCAAGGGCTCGCTCACCGAGGTCCGTCCGGACGACCTCGCGGCGACCATCATCCAGGCCGCGATGGACCAGGTCCCCGGGTTGTCGAAGGACGACATCGTCGACCTGCACCTCGGCTGCGGCCTGCCGGGCGGTGAGCAGGGCTTCAACATGGCCCGCGTCGTCACCACCCTCCTCGGGTGGGAGGTCCCCGGCACCACCCTCACCCGGTACTGCGCGTCGTCGCTGCAGACCACCCGTATGGCCTTCCACGCGATCAAGGCCGGCGAGGGTGACGCGTTCATCTCCGCCGGTGTCGAGATGGTGTCGCGCTACGTCAAGGGCTCGTCCGACTCGCTCGAAGGCACGATGAACCCGCGCTTCGACGACGCCCAGAAGCGCACCCAGGACACCGCCCAGTCGGGGGCCGACTCGTGGTCGCCGCCCGAGGGGCTGCCCGACATCTACATCCCGATGGGCCAGACCGCCGAGAACGTCGCGCTGCTCCGGGGCGTGTCGCGCGAGCAGCAGGACGACTTCGCCTTCGAGTCGCAGCAGCGCTACGCCCGCGCCGCGGCCGACGGGTTCTGGGAGCGCGAGATCACGCCGGTCGACCTGCCGAACGGCGAGACGATGACCGTCGACGACTCGCCGCGCCCGCAGACCGAGCGCGACAAGCTCGCCTCGCTCGCCCCGGTCTTCCGCCCCGACGGGTCGGTCACCGCCGGTAACGCCTGCCCGCTGAACGACGGCGCGGCCGCCGTGGTCATCACCTCCGACGAGAAGGCCAAGCAGCTCGGCCTCGAGCCGCTCGCGCGCATCGTCTCCACCGGCGTGTCGGCGCTGAACCCCGAGATCATGGGCCTCGGCCCGGTCGACGCCACCCGTCAGGCGCTGAAGCACGCGGGCCTGACCATCGACCAGATCGACGTCGCCGAGATCAACGAGGCGTTCGCCGCTCAGGTCATCCCGTCGGCCGACGAGCTCGGTATCGACGACGCCAAGCTCAACCCGCACGGCGGTTCGATCGCCGTCGGTCACCCCTTCGGCATGACCGGCGCGCGCATCACCGGCACGCTGATCAACGGGCTGCAGACCCTCGACGGCACCTTCGGTCTCGAGACGATGTGCGTCGGCGGCGGGCAGGGCATGGCGATGATCATCGAACGCCTGAAGTGACGCGCTGAACCGTTCCACCACCGGGGGGCTCGCGCGATCGCGCGGGCCCCCCGTGCGTCGACGAGGAGCACCACGTGGGTGAGGTCGAGACGGTCCGGCTCGAAGCCTGGGACGGCAGCTGGAGCCCCGACGATCCGTTCGCCGGGTTGAAGGCCGACGTGGCCGCCTACACCCACCTCGACCCGCTCGAGACCCTGCGCGGACTGTCCGACGCGAGCGGGGTCCCGGTCGGGGCGCTGGTCCGCTACGTGCTCGCCCGGTGGGCGACCGGCGGCAACGATGCGCTGCTCGAGCTCGGCGTGTCCGGTGTGGATCACCTCGCCCGCGCCGTCGCCGAGGCCGAGGCCGCGGGCACCGACGACGCGCGTCTGCGCGCCTACGAGGTGGTCCGCGAGGTCGTCGCCTGGCTCCGCGCCGGACTCGACGACCCCACCTGACGTTCACCCGCGGGTGCTACGATCGTCGCATGATCGAGGTCGCCTCCCGAGAGCTCCGCAACCGCACTCGCGCCCTGCTCGAGCAGGTCGAGCGCGGCGAGACCGTCACGATCACGGTCCGTGGGAAGCCAGCAGCGGTGCTCCAGCGCGTCGCGGGCCGGTCCCGGTGGCTGCCACGGGACGAGTTCGTGCGACACCTCCCGGCCGTGCAGACGGACCCCGAGCTGTCCGCTGAGCTCGCCGAGCTCACTCCCGACACGACCGATGATCTGCCGTGGCCGTGACGCGTGGGCTGGCTGCCACCAGCGTCTTCATCGCGCGGGAGTCGGGTCGTCGCTTGGATGAGGACGCCCTGCCCGAGGAGCTCGGCGTCAGCGTCGTGACCATCGGCGAGCTCCGCGCCGGCGTGTTGGTCGCCGCGGATCCACGGACGCGCGATCAACGACTCGCGACCTTGCAGGAGGCCCTGCGGACCGAGCCGATCCCCGTCGACGAGTCGGTGGCACGTGCGTGGGCACGTCTGCGGGTCGAACTGCGCGACGCGGGCCTCCGTCTACCGGTCAACGACTCGTGGATCGCTGCCACCGCCATCGCGCTCGACGTGCCGGTCGTGACGCAGGATGACGACTACCGGGGTGTCCCGTCGCTCGAGATCATCCGGGTCTGACCTCGGTTGCGGTCGGCGTCGAGGTGCCGGTCCAGCGGGCGGTGACGAAGCGGTCGAGGCCGTCCTGATCGACGTGGTCGACGATGTCCGCCCACCCGCCCGCATCGGCGAACACCGCGGGGGCCGAGATCCCCTGCCGGTCGGAGTGCTCCACCACGACCAGCCCGCCCGGGCGCAGGAGGCGGCGGGCAGCCACCTCGATGTCGCGCACGAGATCGAGCCCGTCCGCGCCGGCCCAGAGCGCGATCGCAGGATCGTGGTCGACCACCTCGGGCCGGGGGATGTGCGCCTCGTCGGTGGCGACGTACGGGGGGTTCGACGCGACGAGGTCGAGCTGCCCGTCGAGCTCGGGGAGGCAGCCGGCGACCTGACCGAGGTGGAGGTGGACCAGCGGGTCGCCGGCGGCGGCGCGGAGCGCCGCGTTCCGCTCGGCCCAGGCCAGCGCGCCCGGATCGCGCTCGACGGCGTGCACGGTCGCGTCCGGCAGCTCGTTGGCGAGGCAGAACGCGATCGTCCCCGAGCCGGTGCAGAGGTCCACGATGACCGGCGACCCGACGGCCACGTCACGGATCGCGCGGACAGCCCAGTCGATCACCGCTTCGGTCTCGGGCTGCGGCACGAACACGCCGGGGCCGACGAGCAGCTCGATGTCGCGGACCCGGACCCGCCCGAGCAGGTGCGCGAGCGGGACGCGGGCGGCACGCTCGTCGACGAGCGCTTCGAGGCGTGCTGCCGTCCCGGCGTCGATCGGGGTCGCGAGCTCGAGCTCGTGGTCGCCGTCGAGGTCCAGCACGTGGCGTGCGAGGGCCGCGGCGTCGTGGGCCGGATCGGGGACACCCGAGGCGGCGAGGTGGTCCGCGGCCCCACGGATGGCGTCGGTCAGCTTCACGACGCGTCGGCGAGGACCTGGCGGAGCCGGCCGGTCACGTCGCCCGCCACGGGGGAGCCGTGCGCGAGCCCGAGCGTGCCTGGCGCGAGGTCGGCGATGGTGCCGATCGCCCGGCGGTTGGCCGGCACGTCCGAGCACAGCAACCCCGGTGCTGGCCGCAGCGAGAAGAGGTTGAACAGCGCGTCGCCCCCGATGACGAGGTCGTGCGCGGGCAGGTGGAAGGCGACGTGCCCGGGGCTGTGGCCCGGCGTCGCGACCACCCGGAGGCCGCCGGCGATGTCGAGGTGGTCACCATCGGTCAACGCGGACGCGTCAGCGACCGGGTCGGTGGGGCCGAACCCGGGTGGCGGTGGCAGGCGGTTCATCAGCCGGCCGAGCCGCGTCGAGGGGTCGGAGTCGGGTTGGGGCGCGAGCCCGCGCACGGTGGCGAGGTCAGGCTCGCCGACGCGGACCCACCCACCTCCGCCGGCGCGGCGCAGCCGAGACAGCCCGCCGGCGTGATCGGGGTGGCCGTGGGTCAGCAGGACCCCGACGACGTCGCGCGGTGCGACCCCGAGCCGTCCCAGCGCTCGGAGCAGACCCGGCGCTGCCAGCCCCGCGTCGACGAGGACGGCCCCTGCGTCGGTGCGCAGGACCCAGACGTTGATCCCCGGTTGCGCGGCGACCTGGAGGACGCCGTCAGCCAGCTCGACGATGCCGGACACGTTCCGCTCCCCCGCACCCGTGAGCTGCAGGTGCGGACGGGGACGTTAGCCAGCGGTGGTCAGCGGATGAGCCCCAGGCGGAACCCGCGGGCGACGGCGCCCGTGCGGTCCGGGACGTCGAGCTTGACCAGGAGGTTCTGCACGTGGGTCTTGACGGTGCGCGCCGACAGCCCGAGCCGGGTGCCGACCTGCTGGTTGGTCAGGCCCTCGGCGAGGAGCTGCAGCACCTCGAGCTCGCGCGAGGTCAGCGCGGACGCGCCGCTCTCGCGTGGTTCCTGGCGCCACGAACCGGCCAGCTGCATCGCGATCGACGGGGACACGATCCGCTCGCCACGGGCCGTGCGCTCCACCGCGTCACGCAGGTCGTCGGCGGAGACCGACGACAGCAGGAACGAGTCCACGCCGGCGATGACGGCCTCGCGCAGGTCGATGACCGTCGCCGCGTCGGCGACCACGAGCGCGTGGAGCCCGTCGTGGACGGCCTTGGCGGTCGCGACGACGCGGAAGGTCTCGGGGTCGTCCTCGCGGAGGCCGACGACCAGGACGTCGGGCTGCTCGGCGGTGATGGATCCGACCGTCTCGCTCAGGGCGCACTCACCGTTGAGCCACACGTCCGCGGAGCCGAGGATGGCCGCCAGACCCGCGCGGACGACCGGACGACCGTCGGCCACGAGCACCGTCGCCAGCGCGGTGGAGGTGTCCTCGGTCCGCGTCTTGACGGGGTCGGGTGCTGCGGGGGCGGGGTTCACGGGTGGGCCTCCGGGATCGACGGTCGGGGCGGCTCGCGCTCGAGGCGATGGTCGCCCGTACGGCCGCCGTTGTCCGCCGTCGCGCGGGTGGTTTCTGGGCCGGTCGGCCTGACCCGTTCGGGCTAGTCAGCGGTGGCTCCACCGCGCCCGTCCGGTCGCCGCGCCCCTCGTCAGAGGCGACACCTCACGGGTGGCGGATGTCCCTCACCGTCACCTCGATGGCCACGCCGGCCGGCGTCGTGAACGACACCGTGTCCCCGATCTTGGCGTCGGTGATCGCGGTCCCCATCGGGGAGGACGCGGACAGGATGTCGAGCTCGTCGTGCTCGTCCTCACGGCTGCCGAGCAGGTAGGTCTCGTCGTCACCCTCGACGTCGAGCTGCACGACGAGCCCGGGTCGGACCACGTCGGTGTCCTCGGGTTCCCCGATCTTGGCGTCGCGCAGGAGGGACTGGAGCTGGCGGATGCGGGCCTCCATCTTGCCCTGCTCGTCCTTGGCCGCGTGGTACTCCGCGTTCTCACGCAGATCCCCGTGCTGACGGGCGACCTCGATCTCGGCGGAGATCTGCTCGCGGCCCTCGGTCGTGAGCTGTTCGAGCTCGGCGCGGAGGCGGTCGTAGGCGTCCTGGCTCAGGTACGTCTCGGCCATGGGGGAGCTCCTGTCGGTGTGATCGAGGCACGGCGGTGGCCGTGGTGTTGGCGATGTCGCCGGTGGGCGGGGGTCAGGTCGGGACCGGCGAGAGCGTTGGCCGACGGCCGACGCGACGGGCGGGTCCCGGACCGCCTCACGAGCGACGCCCGGTCGCGAGCGCGCCGGGCGTTGAGGGGGGAGCCTAGCAGCCCGATGGTCCCGGCCGCTAGGGACGGCCGGGGCGGCGGGGCCCGTCGAGCCCGGTGCCCACCGCACTCGGTGCCCCACCGCACCGTGGGTTCCCGGGGGCGCGGCGTTACGCTCGGCGGGTGGCTGCCTCCGACGTCCTCTACAAGGTGTACGAGCGATCGCTCGTGCGTCAGCTCGCCGGTGCCCCGCTCCCGCAGCACGTCGGCGTCATCCTCGACGGCAACCGCCGGTTCGCGCGCGAGCGCGGTCTCGCCCACGTCGCCGACGGGCACCTCGCCGGCGCGCAACGGATCGAACCGTTCCTCGGCTGGTGTGCCGAGATGGGCATCCCGAACGTCACCCTCTGGCTGCTGTCGACCGAGAACCTCGACCGCGAGGACGACGAGGTCGCCCCGCTGCTGCGGATCATCGAGGACACCGTCCACGGGCTGGCGTGCGGCGAGGGCAACGCGACCCGTCGCTGGCGCGTCACCGTGGTCGGTGCGCTCGACCTGCTGCCGACCGAGACCCGCGAGCGGCTGAAGGAGGCCGAGGAGGCCACGGCGGAGCACGAGGGGCTGCGGGTCCAGATCGCCGTCGGGTACGGCGGCCGCCAGGAGATCACCGACGCCCTGCGTTCGCTCCTGCTCGACGCAGCTGCCCACGGCCGTTCGCTGGAGCAGATCGCCGCCGACCTGCGCCCCGAGGACATCGGCGACCACCTCTACACCACCGGCATGCCGGACCCGGACCTGATCATCCGCACCTCCGGCGAGGTGCGGATGTCCGGGTTCCTGCTCTGGCAGTCGGCGCACAGCGAGTTCCACTTCTGCGACGCGTTCTGGCCGGAGTTCCGGCGGGTCGATTTCCTGCGGGCGCTGCGCGAGTACGCGCAACGGACCCGCCGCTACGGCCGCTGAGCCCGAACGCTGCCGTCACCGTGGGCGCGGACGCGAGGGTCGCCGCACGTGTCGAGGTTGCGCGGTTCACGCGGAGGCCGTCGCTACCGTCGGTCGGGTCCGGACCGCCACCCGAGCCGAGCACCCGAGGCGACGCCGACCGTGCCGACCCCGACCGACCCCCTGCGTCCCGACCCCGAACCCGCCGTCGACGCGGGGCCGCCACCGGGCCGACGCTCCCCGGCCCCGGAGGTCGACGAGATCGCAGCCGGGTGGGTCCCCGACACGGTGCCCACGCTGCCCTCGGTCGAGGGGGTGGAGGATGCCCTCCTCCGCTCCCGCCCGACCCTCACCGCGATGATCACGCCGCCCCCTCGGGGCGGCGTTCGACGTTCCGGGCTCCGTCGTGGCGATCCGTCGCCGGCGACCGCCCGTCTGGGGAGCTGCCGATGCCCGCGATAGATGCCCGAACCTTCGTCCTCGACACCTGCGTCCTGCTCGCGGACCCGGACGCCATCCTCCGCTTCGACGAGCACGACGTGGTCCTGCCGCTCGTGGTCATCGAGGAGCTCGACCGCAAGAAGACCGCGATGGACGACGTCGGGCGCAACGCTCGTGCGGCGCTCCGCACGATCGAGACGCTCCGCGAGGTCAGCGGCGGCGGGCTGCGCGACGCCCAACCGCTGCCGTCCGGGGGCACGCTGCGCATCGAGTCGAACCACGTCGACGTCCCGTTGCCGCCCTACCTCGACCCGAACAAGGCCGACCACCGCATCCTCGCGGTCGCGATCGGTCTGCACGGGACCCTCGTCACCAAGGACACCGCGCTCCGCATCAAGGGCAGCCAGCTCGGGGTGACCGTCGAGGACTACCTCGGCGACACGGCGCGGACCGAGGAGCACACCACCGGCATCCTCGAGCTCGAGGTCGAGGCGACCGTGCTCGATCAGCTCCACCGCGACGGCAAGGTCCAGATCGAGGAGGCCGACCTCGACCTCGAGGGCGCCGGCGTGCGGACCCTGTGGGCCAACGCCTGCCTGGTGCTGCGGTCGGGGAGGTCGAGCTCAGGGCTCGGACGGGTGCTCGACGTCGACGACGACGGGCTCGCGACCGTGCACCGCGTCGGGGGGCACCGCCAGGTCTTCGGCATGGCGCCCCGCGACGTCCGCCAGACCTTCGCGATCGACCTGCTGCTCGACCCCGATGTGCCCTGCGTGTCGCTGATGGGCATGGCCGGGACGGGCAAGACCTTCCTGGCCCTCGCCGCCGGGCTCGAGCAGGTGCTCGAGGCGACCGCCTACCGCCGCCTGTCGGTCTACCGGCCGCTGATCGCCGTCGGTCGTCAGGAGGTCGGCTACCTGCCCGGTGACCTCGACGAGAAGCTCGCGCCGTGGATGGCCGCCGTCCACGACAACCTCTACGCGCTGCTGCGCCGGGACGACGCGTCCGGTCGCAGCAACGGTGCGCGCGAGCACCGCCAGATCCAGTCCACCATCGAGTCGCTGTCGGACCGTGGCCAGCTCGAGCTCGCGGCCATCACCTACCTGCGGGGACGGTCCATCACCGACGAGTTCGTGGTCGTCGACGAGGCGCAGAACATCGAACTGTCGGCCCTCAAGGTCGTGCTCACCCGCATGGCGCAGGGCTCCAAGGTCGTGTTCTGCGGGGACCTCGGACAGGTCGACAACCCCTACATCTCCCCCTACGGCGGCATGGCTGCGCTGATCGAGAAGATGAAGGGCAGCCCGCTGTTCGGCCACGTCACGCTGTCCAAGGGGGTCCGCTCGCCGCTGGCCGAGCACGCCGCGTCCATCTTCTAGGCCCCGGGTGCCCCGGTCCGCCACCGGACCGCTCCGCTCGGCTCGACGACCTCCGCGCCTGCACCGCGCGGGGGTCGTCGCACGTCACGGGCTGGCGTCACCGCCGAGGTCGAACGTGGCCGCGATCTCCGCCAGCGGGTCGTCACCGCGCAGGTCGAGCGGGGGGAGCGTCGCCAGGAGCGGGTGGCCTGTGGCGGCCAGCACCTCCGCGGCGTCGACGCGCTCCTCGGTCGCTCCCGGTGGGCGGGTGGTGACGGTCCCTCGCACGGTGACGCCGCGGCGCTCGAGCGCTTCGATGGTGAGGGCGGCGAGCTCGATCCCACCGACCCGCGCCGGGGTGACCACCACCACATCGAGGTCGGCGTGGATCGCCAGGTCCGCCAGGGTCGTGCCGTCGGAGCCGAGCTCGGTCGTCGCCCCGCCGCTGCCGTCCACGATCAGGTCGGTGCTCGGGTGGTCACGTCGCGCCGCGTCGATGACCTCACGCAGCTCGGCGGCGTCGAGCGTCAGGCCCGCACCGCGCAGGGTCCGGCCGGGTGCGCCCGCGGGGCCGATCGACGGTCCGGTCGCGGTGGGTACCCCGGCGAGCGCGGCGACGTCCGCGGCGTCGTCGGCGCCGTCCGCTGCACCGGGTTGCACGGGTTTGACGTAGACCACGTCCCGGCCCGCGAGGCGTCCGGCACGCGCGATCGTCGCCGCCACCAGCGTCGCTCCCACACCGACGTCGACGCCGACCACCGCGACACCTCGGCGGTCGGTCACGTCCCCGCCGGGGGGACGACCAGCATGAGCGCCGTCCACGCCCCGTGGGCGATCATCGTCGCGCCGACCGAGCCGGTCCGGTCGAGCAGCCACCCCCACACCAGACCTCCGAGCGCCGCGGCGAAGATCAGCGCGAGCTGGCCGGTGGCGACGTGGAAGAGGGTGTAGAGCAGGGTGGTCCCGAGCAGCCGGCCGACCGGGAGTCGGGTCAGCCACGGCACGCGTGAGGACAGCAACGGCCCGGTCAGGGGCTGCACCGCGCCGCGCCAGAAGATCTCCTCGAGCGGGGCGGTGATGAACCCGCCGAGCAGGATGCCGACCCAGATGGGCACTGACGACGCGCGGCTGTAGACCTCGGCTGCGGTGGCGGTGATCTCGGGCAGGATCAGGCTGCCGAGCGCGAACAGGCCGTGTCCGACGCCGAGGTGGATCACGGCGACCACCAACGCGAGCACCGCCTGGCCCCGGGTGACGCGGTAGGTCGGGAAGGACCGCCGTTCGGTCTCGCCCGGGTGCCAGCCGCGGACCCCGCGTCGCACCCACAGCCCGGCCAGACCCGTCAGCACGCCGCCGACCGTGGTGGTGAGGAAGAAGGGCAGCACCTCGGTCAGGAAGGCTGCCGACCAGATCGCCGCGAGCACGACCGCGGCCACGGCGGCACGGACGCCACCGCGCTGGAGGGCGGGGGTCGGGGTGTCGGCGAGCGGGACGGTCACGGACGTCTCCGGGCGGCGGCG
>NZ_JBBEBZ010000147.1:0-2577 GCF_040882075.1 Nitriliruptor sp. | reverse complement strand
GTGAGCCTGATGCAGGTCAGCCGCCGCGTCGGTGACGTGGACGGGGTCACCAAGGCGCTCGTCGCCATGGCCACCGAGCTGAACCTCGGGCTGCTCGCTGGCATGGGGTTCGACGACGTCGATACCGGCCCGAACGACATGATCGTCGCCATCCGCGCCGCGGACGGTGACGCGATCGCTGCGGCGCTCGCCGAGGTCGAGGCGGCGCTGGCCGCCAGCTCCGGCGGCGGACAGGCCGGGTTCGGCGACGGCCCACCGCCACGTACCGTCCGTGACGGGGCAGCCGCGGCCGCCAGCGGCGGGGAACCCGCCGACCTCGCGCTCATCTCGACCCCCGGCGAGCACGCGTACCTCGAAGCGCTCGACGCCATCCGTGCCGGGCTGCACGTGATGCTGTTCAGCGACAACGTCCCGGTCGACGCCGAGGTGGCACTGAAGTCCGAAGCCGCCGACCGCGGCCTGCTCGTGATGGGCCCGGACGCCGGGACCGCCATCGTGGCCGGGGTCGGCCTGGGGTTCGCGAACGTGATCCAACCCGGTCCCGTCGGCATCGTCGCCGCCTCCGGCACCGGTGCCCAGCAGCTGACCTGCCTCCTCGACGACGCTGGCATCGGCGTGTCCCACGTCCTCGGGGTCGGCGGCCGCGACCTCAAGGAGGCCATCGGTGGCCGGTCCACGCTCCAGGCCCTCCGCGCGCTCGACGAGGACCCCGCCACCGACCTGATCGTCGTGCTCTCCAAGCCCCCGGCGGAGGCCGTCGCCGCCGCCGTCCGTGACGCCGCCGACGCGTGCACCACGCCGGTGGTGCTCGGGCTGCTCGGTCCCGGCGAGCGCGACCTGACGGCCATCACCGCCGAGGTGGCCGACGCGCTCGGCCGGAGCTTCGAGGAACCGAGGTGGTGGCCGGCCCCGACCGAACCTCAGGGGACCTACGTCGAGCTGCGCGGCCTGTTCGCTGGCGGGACGCTCTGCCAGGAGGCCACGCTGCTGGTCGCCGACGCGTTCGGCGAGGTCGCCTCGAACGTCTCGCTCCCCGGAGCGACCGGGCTCGTCGACGGGCTCGACACGAGCGGTCACGTCCTGGTCGACCTCGGCGAGGACGAGTTCACCGCGGGCCGACCCCACCCGATGATCGACCAGTCGCTCCGCCTCGAGCGCATCACCGCCGAGGCGGCGCGACCGGGCGGCAAGGTGCTCCTGCTCGACGTCGTGCTCGGCCACGGCGCGCACGCCGACCCCGCATCGGAGCTCGCGCCCGCCATCGAGACCGCGATCGCCGACGCCGTCGACGATCTCGCCGTCGTCGTGTCGCTCTGCGGCTCGAGCGGCGACCCCCAGGGCAGGGACCGGCAGGCCGAGACGTTCGTCGCCGCCGGCGCCTCGGTCCACCTCTCGAACGCTCACGCGGCTCGGAAGGCCATCGAGCTGATCGGAGGTCGGTCGTGACGGTCGTCCCCGACGCCACCAGCAGCCGACCGGGCGACCTCGTCCGGACCGACCGGGAGGACCGCTCGTGACCACCCCCACCGAGAACGTGGATCATCTCGCGGCGTTGCTCGCCGGTCCGCCACGCGTGGTCACCGCCGGGGTCGAGCTGTTCGAATCGACCCTCCGTGACCAAGCCGTCGAGGTCGTGCCGGTCGACTGGCGTCCCCCGGTCGAGGCCAGTCTCGCGGGGCCCCTCGCCCGCATCGCCGCCGACCCCCGCACGGCCCAGGCCAACGCAACGGCGCTCGAGCGCATCACCGCGGCCGAGCCGCACTGGGTCGGTATCCGGACCGCCAGCGACGCCGTCGGGATCGAGAAGGGGCAGTTCCTCCACGCCGGTCCCCCCATCACCTGGGAGCGCGCGTCCGGCCCGATACGTGGCGCTTTGATCGCCGCGATGCTCTACGAGGGGATGGCCGACACCCCCGAGGAGGCCGAGTCCATCGGCGCGGCCGGGAAGCTCGAGCTGTCGCCCTGCCACCACCACGCCGCGGTCGGACCGATGGCGGGCGTCGTGTCGCCGTCGATGCCGATGTTCGTGATCGAGAACCAGACGTTCGGCAACCAGGCGTTCTGCACCTTGAACGAGGGTCTCGGCAAGGTGCTGCGGTACGGCGCGTACGCGCCCGAGGTGATCGACCGCCTGAACTGGATGCAGCAGGTGCTCGGCCCGGCGCTGGACGCAGCGGTACAGCGGCTCGGTTCGCTCGACCTTCGCGCCATCATCACCCAGGCGCTGCAGATGGGCGACGAGCTCCACAACCGCAACCGTGCCGCCTCGGCCATGATCGTCAAGGAGGTCGTTCCGCCGCTGCTGGAGGCTGGTATCGACCCGTCCGACCTCGCCGACGTCGTGCGGTTCGTCAACGGCAACGAGCACTTCTTCCTGAACCTCGGGATGCCGTCGGTCAAGGCCACCATGGACCCGGCACGCGACATCCCCGGGTGCTCCGTCGTCGTGGCGATGGCGCGCAACGGCACCGACTTCGGCGTGCAGGTCAGCGGGACCGGCGATCGCTGGTTCACGGGTCCAGCCGAGGTGCCCGACGGGCTCTTCCTCGGCGACTACACCGCCGAGGACGCCAACCC
>NZ_JBBEBZ010000146.1:0-2591 GCF_040882075.1 Nitriliruptor sp. | reverse complement strand
TCTTGCCGAAGGTGTGCCCGCCGATCGTGAGCGCGGCGGTCTCGCGGTCGTTCATACCCATGCGGGCGAAGGTCTCGCGCACGTCGTGCGCGGACTTCTGCGCGTCCGGGACGCCGTTCGGGCCCTCGGGGTTGACGTAGATCAGACCCATCTGGACCGCGGCGAGCGGGTTGTCGAGGGTCCGGCTGCCGTCCTCGAAGGTGCCCGTGTACCGCTCGTCCTCGGTCGAGAGCCACTCCTTCTCGGGCCCCCAGTAGATGTCGTCCTCGGGGGCCCAGATGTCGGCGCGGCCGAACCCGAACCCGAAGGTCGTGAAGCCCATCGTCTCGAGCGCGCGGTTCCCGGCGAAGACCATCAGGTCCGCCCACGAGATCCTCTCGCCGTACTTCTCCTTGATGGGCCACAGGAGTCGGCGAGCCTTGTCGAGGTTGCCGTTGTCGGGCCAGCTGTTGAGCGGGGCGAAGCGCTGTGCGCCGGTACCACCACCGCCGCGGCCGTCGACCGCGCGGTAGGTGCCGGCGGCGTGCCACGACATGCGGATGAAGAACGGTCCGTAGTGGCCCCAGTCGGCGGGCCACCAGTCTTTGGAGTCGGTCATCAGCGCGTCGACGTCGGCGCTGAGCTCGTCGACGTCGAGCTGCGAGAACGCCTCGGCGTAGGAGAAGCCCTCACCGAACGGGCTCGACCCCGGGTGCTTCTGGTGCAGGACGTTGAGGGTGAGCTGGTCGGGCCACCAGTGCTCGTTTCCCTGCAGGCTCGGGGTCGTGCGTGCGGCCCACTCCGGGCGTGTGGGCTGTTGGTCGGACACGTTGTCCTCCTGGGGTCCTGGGGGCCGCTCGGGCTGGAGTCGAGGCGGCGGTCGGCTCGAACGGATCGAGCGGACCGGGCGCGTCGGAGAGCGACGGGTCCAACCTAGAACAGTTCCAAGGGTGGAGCAACCTCGGGTTCGGACCGAGGTGATCTCTGGTAGCGTTCCTGCTCTGTGACGTCTGACGACTCGCCTGAGGAACCCCCGTGACCCCGCTGGTAGATCGCCTCCGCAGCCGTGGATGGCGTCTGACCGCCCAGCGGCGGGTCATCGCCGAGGTGATGACGGGCGAGCACGTCCACGTGACCGCCGACGACGTGTTCGAACGGTCCCGCGCGGTCCTGCCCGAGGTCAGCCGAGCGACCGTCTACAACACCCTGAACGAGCTGGTCGGCATGGGTGAGGTCCACGAGATGACCCACGCCGACGGTCGCAAGCGCTACGACCCGAACGTCGGGGAGCGCCACCACCACCTCGTCTGCGTGGATTGCGGGCGGATCCTGGACGTCCGAGCGGATGACCCGCAGCTTCCCGGCGTCGAGCGGCACGGGTTCGAGCTGCTCGGGGTCGACGTCACGTTCCGGGCCCGTTGCCCCGACTGCGCCTCCGCGGTGCTGTCCACGTCCTAGCGCCCGGTTCACGCCGATGGGTCGTGACCGATCCGGCGGGGCATACTTGGTCGTTCCCGAGCCGACCTGCGACTCGATGGGCTGCCGGAACGGAGGCTCGATGAGCGAGGCCACGACGCCGCTGGCGGACGCGACGAGGTCGCATCCGGACGCGCCGTCGCTCCAGACCGGACCTGGCGATGCCATCCGGACCGAGCTGCCCGAGCCGGTCTCGCGGCCGCACCCCGCCTCGTCGGCTTCCGAGCCGCTGCGGATCGCGGTCCTCGCCGGCGGCGCGAACTCCGAGCGGAACGTGTCGCTGTCGTCCGGCCAGGCCATCAGCCGCGCACTGCGAGGGCTCGGTCACGCCGTGGTTCTCGTCGACTCGGCACAGTCGCCGGTCGTCCCGGACGACGCGCCGTCCGCAGCCTTCCTGAGCACCGAGGTCTCCGAGCAGGACCTGCCGGACACACCGGTGGCCCCGATAGCGGCGGGCCCACCGAGCCTCGAGGCGCTCGCATCCGTGCGCGCTGGGCAGACCGAAGGAGGTGTGCTGGCCGACGGGCTCCTGCCGATCCTCGAGGCCGCCGACGTGGTGTTCGTCACGGTCTTCGGCGACGAGGGCGAATCGGGCAGCACCCAGCGGCTGCTCGACCGGCACGGGATCGTCCACACCGGGCCGTCCGCGGACGTCTGCGCGCTCACCTTCGACAAGGCACGGACCAAGGGATGGCTCGTCGGACACGGCATCGACACCCCCGCGTGGCACCTCGTCCGACGTGACCACGTCGACACGGATCTGGCCGAGCTGACCATCCCAGGACCGTGGATCGTCAAGCCGGTCGCGGGCGGCTCGACGATCGGCCTCTCCCGGGTCGACGACGCGGCCGATCTCCCGGCCGCCTGCGTGAAGGCCAGCGCGGAAGGTCGCGACGCGCTCGTCGAGGAGTACCTCGATGGCCGTGACTTCACGATCGGGGTCCTCGGCGACCGCGTCTTCGCCGTCGTCGAGACCAGCACGGACCGGGACCTGTACGACTACGAGGCCAAGTACTCGCCCGGCGCGGCCCGCAAGCAGGTCCCGGCCGATCTCCCGCCCGACCAGACCGCGGAGGTCCGGCGGCTCACCGGCGAGGTGCACCGCCTGCTCGGTATCGGGGACACCTCGTCGCGTG